>NZ_JAMXRY010000080.1:0-12500 GCF_024124525.1 Halomonas sp. OfavH-34-E
CCGCGCTCTGCGACGACAAAGGCCCGACTGCCGGGCTCGAAGCGGTAGCGCCGCTGGGGATCCAGGCCGCCACCGTCGGGCGTGGTGAAACGCGGCGCGGCGTCCAGCGCATCGAGTAGCGCAAATTCGAGCCGACGCAGGGCCGCAGCGCGGGAGGCCGGCGTCGCCAACTCGTCCAGCGCCGAGGTGTAAAAGGCGAACACCTGCCCCACCGGCAACTCCACCGGCAGCAGGCGGGTCAGCAATTCGTTGGCGTAGAGACCGCACAGCAGCCCCTCGCCGGCGAGCATCGCCGCCGGGCCACGGGACTCGATCAATCGCAGCCGCTTGAGCTCGCGATCGCCCTGCCAGGTCAGGTGCAGGGGCGCGAACGGCTGCATCTGACTGCGCGAGCGACTACCGGGACGCTGCACGCCCTGGGCCACGGCGCGCACACGCCCGTGGTCCAAGGTCAGCAGTTCGACCAATGCACTGGTCTCGCGGTAGGGACGCTTGTGGAGCAGAAAGGCGGGCTGGGGCTGCATGGGGATCCCGACGTCGGGGCAACAGGATCACAACAGGACCATCGTCGTCGATGATCCTGCCGGGGCGCGGGGGAACGGCTCAGTCGAGGTCGTAGCCGAGGCTCTTGAGGGCGCGTTCGTCGTCGGACCAGCCACGCTTGACCTTGACCCACAGGTTGAGCATAACCTTCTTGTCCAGCGCCCGCTCCATATCCAGGCGTGCCTCGCGGCCGATCTTCTTGATGCGATCGCCGCTGTCGCCGATCAGGATCTTCTTCTGGCCCTGACGTTCGACCAGGATCAGCGCGCTGATGTGCACCACCCGGGCCTCGTCACGAAACTCCTCGATCTCGACGGTCATCTGATAAGGCAGCTCGTCGCCGAGCTGGCGCATGACCTTCTCGCGTACCATTTCGGCAGCCAGAAAACGCATGCTCTTGTCGGTGACCTGATCTTCCGGGAAGAAGTGGATACCCTCGGGCAGGTGCTTGTCGATCTCGGCCTCGAGCTCCGGCACATTGGTGCCGTGCTGGGCGGCGATCGGCACCACCGCGGCGAACTCGCGCTTGTTGCCGAGCTCGGCCAACCACGGCAGCAGGGTGGCCTTGTCCTGCAGGCGGTCCACCTTGTTGACCGCCAGGATCACCGGCGCCTCGACGTTGGCCAGGCGGTCCAGCACGATCTGGTCCTCCTCGGTCCAGCGGGTGCGGTCGACCAGAAAGACCACGCAGTCCACGTCCCGCAGGGCCTGCACCGCCGCCTGGTTCATGAAGCGGTTGATCGCCTTGTTGCGGTCCTTGCCGAGGATATGGATACCCGGGGTGTCGACGAAGATGGCCTGAGCGTCGCCTTCGGTCTTGATCCCCAGCACCTGGTGGCGGGTGGTCTGCGGCCGCCGCGAGGTGATCGAGATCTTCTGTCCGAGAATACGGTTCATCAGGGTGGACTTGCCGACGTTGGGACGGCCGACAATGGCCACGAATCCACAGGTCTGACTCATGCGCTGACTCCCTTGGGATCGAGGCGTTGCAGGGCGCTTTCGGCGGCCATCTGTTCGGCGTGGCGGCGGCTGGCGCCGGTGCCGACGGTGTGTTCGTCGAGCATCTCGACGTGGCACTCCACGGTAAAGGTCTGGGCGTGGGCCTCGCCTTCCACCGAGGTCACCTCGTAGCGAGGCAGCGGTGCCTGCCGGGACTGCAGAAACTCCTGCAGGCGGGTCTTGGGGTCCTTCTGGGACTGCTTGAGGTCGATGCGCGCCAGGCGCTCCTCGAACCAGGCCAGCACCCGCGTGCGTACCGCGTCCATGCCGGCGTCCAGGTAGATGGCACCGATCACCGCCTCGACGGCGTCGGCGAGGATCGATTCACGCCGATGGCCGCCACTTTTCATCTCGCCGGAACCCAGGCGCAGGCATTCGCCAAAGCGCATCTCCCGGGCCAGCTCCGCCAGGGTCTGGCCCTTGACCAGGCGCGCCCTCAGGCGCGAAAGCTGGCCTTCACGGGCCTCGGGAAAGCGCTCGAACAGCGCCTCGGCGATGACAAAGTTGACGATCGAGTCACCCAGAAACTCGAGGCGTTCGTTGTTGCGCCCACCGAAGCTGCGGTGGGTCATGGCCAGTTCCAGCAGACTCGCGTCCTGGAATTCATGGCCGATGCGGCGACTGAAGGGGGTCAGGGAATTGCTCACGACGCTCCTGTTAACTCTTTGTGCTGGCGATGGAAGAACCAAGCGGCGTTGAAGCGATCACGGGATCGTCCTCACGCTGGAAAAGCTCGGCAGTCCACCGTCCCAATGCATCCATACCGCGAAGGCCTTGCCGACGATGTTGGCTTCCGGGATAAAGCCCCAGTAGCGGCTGTCATTGGAGTGGTCCCGGTTGTCGCCCATGGCGAAGTACATGCCCTCGGGCACCACGACGTCGTGGACCAGCGGGCCGCGATCGCGGGGATTATTGTAGATCTGATGCTGATGTTCGCCCAATTGCTCGGAGAACAGCAGCTCACCTGGCGCGCTCTCCGGAGCGTCGTCGAGCAGCGTCTTGGGCACCGGCTCGCCGTTGACGTAGAGCTGTTTGTCGACGTAGCGCAGGGTATCGCCGGGCAGCGCCACCACGCGCTTGATGAAATTCACCGCCGGGTCCTGGGGATAGCGGAAGACCATGACGTCACCCCGCTCCGGCTCGTTCAGATCGAGGATCTTGGTGTTGGCCACCGGCAGCCTCAGGCCATAGGTGAACTTGTTGACCAGGATGAAATCCCCGACCTCCAGCGTCGGACGCATGGAGCCTGACGGAATCTGAAACGGCTCCACCACGAAGCTTCTGAGCACCAGCACCACCAGCAGCACCGGAAAGAACGACTTGGCGTAGTCGACCGGCCAGGGGTCCTTGCGCGAAACCTCCCGAGCGGACAGATCCACGCCTTCGGTGGTGCCGGTTTCGGCAGCTGCGGTGACGGCTTGACGCCGGGGGCGCCACCAGACCAGGTCGAGCAGCCAGATCAGACCGGTGACGGCGACCGCGATCACCAGCAGCAGGGAGAAGTCCATATCAGTGTTTCCAGGTGGCTTGTAAGTCGGTATCTGAGGGAGGGGCAAGCCGTCCCGGCGTCACACCGGGACGGATCGACCGCCGCTGGGGCATCAGTCGTTCACCTTGAGCACGGCGAGGAAGGCGTCCTGAGGGATCTCCACGCGACCGACCTGCTTCATGCGCTTCTTGCCGGCCTTCTGCTTCTCGAGCAGCTTCTTCTTGCGGGTCATGTCGCCGCCGTAGCACTTGGCGGTCACGTTCTTGCGCAGCGCCTTGACCGTGGAACGGGCCACGACCTGGCCACCGATGGCGGCCTGGATCGCCACGTCGAACATCTGACGCGGGATCAGCTCTTTCATCTTCTCGACCAGCACACGACCACGGCTGTGGGCGTGATCGCGATGGATGATCACCGCCAGGGCATCGACCCGGTCGCCGTTGATCAGCACGTCGAGGCGTACCAGCTTGGCCGCCTCGAAGCGCTCGAAGTTGTACTCGAGCGAAGCATAGCCCTTGGAGATGGACTTGAGCCGGTCGAAGAAGTCCATGACGACTTCGCTCATCGGCAATTCGTAGGTCAGCTGGATCTGGCTACCCAGGAACAGCATGTCCTTCTGGGTGCCGCGACGCAGCTCGCACTCGCTGATGACGTTGCCGACGAATTCCTGGGGCACCAGGATGCTGGCGCGCACGATGGGCTCGCGCATCTCCTCGACGTCGGCCATGTCCGGCAGCTTGGACGGGTTGGAGACGTAGCTGACGTCACCGTTCTTCATCGCCAGTTCGTAGACCACCGTCGGCGCGGTGGTCAAAAGGTCCAGGTCGTACTCGCGTTCCAGACGCTCCTGCACGATCTCCATGTGCAGGGTGCCGAGGAAGCCGACGCGGAAACCGAAGCCCAGGGCGTCGGAGTTTTCCGGCTCGTAGTCCAGCGAAGCGTCGTTGAGCGCCAGCTTCTCGAGCGCGTCGCGGAAGTCTTCGTAGTCGTCGGCGCTGACCGGGAACATGCCAGCGTAGACCTGGGGCTTGACCTTCTGGAAGCCCGGCAGCCGCTTGACGTCCGGCGTCTTGGCGTGGGAGATGGTATCCCCCACCGGAGCCCCCTGAATGTCCTTGATACCGGCCACCACGAAGCCCACTTCACCGGCGCGCAGGATGTCGGTCTCCTTGCGCAGCGGGGTGAAGATGCCGACCTCGTTGGCCTGCCAATCACGTCCGGTGGACAGGATGCGAATCTTGTCGCCCTTCTTGAGCACGCCGTCGAAGATCCGTACCAGCGATACCACGCCCAGGTAGTTGTCGAACCAGGAGTCGATGATCAGCGCCTGCAGCGGCTTTTCGGGGTCGCCCTTGGGCGGCGGAATATCGCGCACCAGCCGCTCGAGCAGCGCATCGATGCCCAGACCGCTCTTGGCCGACACCTGACAGGCGTCGGTGGCGTCGAGACCGATGATCTCCTCGACTTCGTGGGCGACCTTGTCGGGGTCGGCCTGGGGCAGGTCCATCTTGTTGAGCACCGGCAACACCTCGAGACCCTGCTCGATGGCGGTGTAGCAGTTGGCCACCGACTGGGCCTCGACACCCTGGGCGGCGTCCACGACCAGCAGTGCGCCCTCGCAGGCATACAGCGAGCGCGACACCTCGTAGGAGAAGTCGACGTGCCCCGGGGTATCGATGAAGTTGAGCTGGTAGGTCTCACCATCGTTGGCGTGGTAGTCCAGCGTCACCGACTGGGCCTTGATGGTGATGCCGCGCTCGCGTTCCAGATCCATGGAGTCCAGCACCTGATCCTTGAGCTCGCGCTCTGACAGGCCACCGCAACTCTGGATCAGGCGATCGGCCAGGGTGGACTTGCCATGGTCGATGTGAGCGATGATCGAGAAGTTACGTATATTATTGATTACCTTGCGGTTATCAGGATCAGACATGCAGGATGATTCCATCTTGAGAACGCACCGGACAGCGACAGGCTCGCCCTGCCCCGATGACGCGGAAAAAAAAGTTGGCGCTATTGTACCGGCATCCCCTGCCCCGCGCATCCCAAGCCGTTGCGGCGGCTCGATTCGATATCACAGGACGACAACGCCCGAGGGCCATGGCGGCCCTCGGGCGTCGTCGGTCAGCGGGACGCGCCTCAGTCGTCGGCCAGGCGCAGCGCCACGAACAACGAGCGGCCGTCACGGTACAGACGAACCGGCACCGCCTGATCGACAGGCAACTCACGCACCAGTTGGCTCAGCTGGCGACCGCTTTCCACCGCGACTTGGTTGACGCTGACGATGATATCGCCACGCCGGATACCGGAAGCCGCCGCCACGCCACGCGGGTCGACGTCGCTGACCCGCACGCCGGCGTCGATGCCGTACTTGTCACGCTCGGCGTCGGACAGCGACTGCACCGCCAGACCCAGGCGTGCCGGCGACGCGCTGCCGGACGACTGACCGCTGCCACCGGCCAGCTCCTCGGGCCAGTCGCCAACGGTGACGCTGAGGGTCTTGCGATCCCCGGCACGCAGCACGGTCAACTCGACCTCGCTATCCGGGGCGACACGACCGATCAACCGCGGCAGGTTGCTGGAGCGCTCCACCGTCTCGCCATTGACCGCGAGCACGATGTCACCGGCCTGGACGCCGTCACGCGCCGCCGGCCCGTCGGGATCGACGTCGGCGATCAGGGCACCCTCGGGGCGGTCCATGCCGAACGACTCGGCCAGGTCCTTGGACACCGGCTGAATCATCACACCGAGCCAGCCCCGGGTGACGTGACCTTCGCTTCGCAACTGGTCGGCGATGTCCATGGCGACATTGATCGGAATGGCGAAGGACAGCCCCATGAAGCCACCGCTACGGGTGAAGATCTGGGAGTTGATGCCGATCACCTCGCCGTCGAGGTTGAACAGCGGTCCACCGGAGTTACCCGGGTTGATCGCCACGTCGGTCTGGATGAAGGGCACATAGGCGTCACGCGGCAGGGTGCGGTTGATCGCCGAGATGATGCCTGCGGTGACCGAGTGATCGAAGCCGAACGGCGAACCGATGGCGGCCACCCACTCCCCCACCTTGAGGTCGTCGGAGTCACCCAGGGATAGCGTCGGCAGGTCGCTGGCATCGACCTTCAGTACCGCCACGTCGGTCTTCTCGTCGGCCCCGACCAGCTCGGCCTTGAGGTCACGACGGTCATTGAGGCGCACCATGATCTCGTCGGCGCCCTCCACCACGTGGGCGTTGGTCATGATGTAGCCGTCGGCGTCGATGACGAAGCCGGAACCCAGCGACTGACGTTCCTCGGTGCGACCACCGCCTCCGCCGGGCGGCACCGGGAAGCGATCACCGAAGAAATGACGGAAGATGTCGGGGATTTCCTGGCCACCGAAATCGCCGAAGGGCGTGGAGTAGCCCTCGGTGACCCGGGTCGTCGAGATGTTGACCACGCCGGGGGCGGCCTCTTCGACCAGCTCGGTAAAATCAGGAAGATCCCTGGCCAGGCTGGATTGGGCGACAACCATTCCCACCACCAGCGTCATCCACATGGACAGGGTGCGAGTCATTGGCTTCATGCAAGGCTCCTGCGTAAGACTCAGATAGGACTCAGAGTGCATTTGACGCAACCTCGAGGGTCGCTTCTTGTAGTACCGTCACGCCGCCAAAAGGTTCAGTCATTAGCGGGCAAAATAACGCGCCAAAGGCCCGTGAAGTGTTCGGGCAAAGGGCCATCACAACAGGGCTATCACAACAGAGCTATCACAACGGGGCTACGGCACCAAGGTGGGCCGATACGCTTCGGCGCGGCGGCGCAGATGCCGACGCAGCACCACGCCGCCAAGGGCCAGGCCCGCGATAAACACCAGCGGCAGCGACCAGTGATCCGGCGACTGGACGTTGGCGGCAAGGGTCGCCCCCAGCGCCAGCCACAGCGGCAGGCCGTAGACCAGCACGCTGGCGCGCACCAGGCTCGTCCGGGACAGGGCAAGGGTCACCGTCTGCCCGATGGCGGGACGCTGCTCGGTATCGATCTCGAGCTCACGCCGATCGTCGCTCCTGCGCAGCAGCCAACGTGCCCCGCAGCCGCCCCGAGCAGCGCAGCGCCCGCAGCCGCCGGTTGCCGCCAGCGCTACCCTGACCCCGGCGGTCGTCCAACCCACCACTCGCGCCTCTGCGGTCGCGCAGTCGGTGCTCATGACGACGCTTCCTGGTGGACGTTGCTCGCTGCCTCAGGGCGCGCACCATCGCTCACACCCTGCGGCTGCCCCTCGGCCAGCTCAAGGGTTTCGGCCACCTTGACCAGCACGCTGGGGGGTAATTCGCCTACCGCCACCACCTGAAGCAACTGGCCTTCACGCTGCACTCGGCGCACCGCGGCGTGACTGGCGCCCAGTCGATGGACACCCGGCCTTAGTACCCGTGAACCCGCTACCGGTTCGACGAACAGGCTGATGGTCGACAGGCCATCGCTGTACAACTTGTGGCGGCGAGGCCCATCGCTGTCGGATGCCATCGCCATCAACGGCTGGGCAACAAAGCCGCGAGGCAGCCAGCCTGCGCGCCAGTCGAGCCTGGCCGAGGACGGCGGCCGGCGCAGCTCCACCTTGCCGTCGTAGCGTTCCGGCGGCGTCATCGCCACCAATTGGAAGGTATCCAGCACCTGGCCCCGCTCGTCGATCAGGGTGCGCTTCAAGGGAATGGCCGTCTCGCGGTCGAGCCAGATGCGATAGCCGTAGCGCATGGCGTCAAGCGGCAACAGTTCCAGACGGATCGCGTGACGATTGGCGATTCGCTCCTCGCCGTCGAAGCGCAGCCGATAGAAGCGTGACAGGTGCTCGACCAGCGCCTGGGGAGAGGCCGGCGCCGCCCCCTGGCTATCACCGAGTTCGAAGCGAAAGGCGCCCCCCTCTCGCAGCAGCGAGCGACTGGGGCCATCGAGGAAGTGGAGGCGATCGCGCTCGACACCCTGCTGGATGTCGCGGGCCACCGACAGCGTCACCACCTCCTCATCGACGATGCGAACGGCGCGCGCCTGATACTGGTAGCAATGGGAAGCCCAGACACTGCGCTCGAACCAGTCTCCCGGAGACTCGGGGGGTGACAAGGCGGTCAAGGCGCTGCAGTCGTAGACGCTCTGGATACTATTCGGGTCAGCTACCGAGTCAGCCGAGGCCTCGGCGTCCGCCGTTACGGCGTCGACACCAGGGTCGGCAACGGCCTGGGCGGGAAGAGAAAGACAGACAAGGGAAAGCGTCAGCCAGCCGGCCAACGCTGCAAGCGACCCCTGATGTGGCATAGAAATCATGTCCTGACAGGCACTGCTGAGAATGCGCTCGGCCCCTCAGGGCCGAGCAGATCATTGCTATCTCGATGCCAGATCGATCACCTCAACGGGCTTCCGCCGGGGTGCTGCGCAGCATCGGCATCCAGTTGTCGGCACTGCTGAAGGCCGCCCCCTGGGCATGACGATCGAGGTACGACTGCAACAACTGGGCCTGCGCCTGGTCACTGACCCGCGACTGCTGGGCAGATGGCGACAGCATCATCGGCGAGGCCACCTGGGCGCCGACGGTCATCAGGCCATTGCTGGAGCCTGTGCCGGACTGAAACATCGGCAGATCCATCAGCGAAGGCCGAGACGCCGCTACGCTGGCAAGCTCTGCACCTGGCACGGCGGACGCCGTCTGTGCTGCGCCGCTATTTACGCCGCCGCTTACGCCACCCGCAGCCCCGCTGCTGGCCACACCGGCACCGGAACCGTCGATGGAGCCATCGAAGGCGCCGTTGTAGAACTGAACCCCGCTGATCACCATCAACGAGACCGCCGCGGCAATACCGGCACCGCGTGCGAGCCCCATTCCGCCGCGCTTGGCGACCGCGCCGTCGGCGGCAGCCTCCATCTGCGGCGCAGGCTCATCCTCGAGGCGAGCCAGGATACCGGCGGACAGATCCACCGAGGGGTCACTATCGGTCTCGCGGCGCAGCGCGGCACGCATCAAATGGTAACGACGCCAGCTCTCGGCGCTGTCCTGGTCGCTCTCGAGCGACTTCAGCACTCGACGCAATTCCAGCTCGTCACCTTCATTGTCCATCAGGGCTGAAAGCGATTCCCGTGCGTTCAGACTCATTCTCCACACCTCATTTCGACGAAGCGTCGCGCCTCCAGCTCCATAGACCACCGGAGATGCGCCAGGTTCCGCCACCGATTCTCGGTTACTCGCCACCGGCTCGAGCGCCAGGTGACGACCGTCGTTGATTGTTGCATCGGGCCGGTCACTGGGTAAGACGCCCAATCTGGCGAACAGTTCATCCCAATTTGAAAAAAATGGGGAATTCGGCAACAAAATGGGTCGCCCTGCCTCACCACTGCGCCCACGACCAGCTCGCAGGCTCACGATAGCGAATCAGGGAAGTGACTCGGCGTTTCGCGAGGTCGTCATCAGCGGCTGAATATGTTGATCCACCGCCTCCCTGGCGCGAAAGATGCGCGAGCGCACGGTACCCACCGGGCACTGCATGATCTGGGCGATGTCTTCATAGGAAAGACCATCGAGCTCGCGCAGGGTGATGGCGGTGCGCAGGTCATCGGGAAGATTTTCGATCGCCTCGAATACCGCCGCCTCGAGCTGGTCCCTGGCGATGGACGCCTCCGGTGTCTCGATATCGGCCAGCCGGCCACTCATGTCGACGATCTCGGCGTCATTGATATCCAGATCGCTGCCCGGCGGACGACGCCCGCGGGACACCAGATGATTCTTGGCGGTGTTGATGGCGATGCGGTACATCCAGGTATAGAAGGCGCTCTCGGCGCGAAACTTGCCAAGCGCCCGGTAAGCCTTGATGAAGGCTTCCTGAGCCACGTCCTGCACCTCGGCATGGTCGCTGATATAGCGACCGATCAGGCCCAGAATCTTGTGCTGGTACTTCTTGACCAGAAGGTCAAAGGCTCGGGTATCGCCCTTCTGCGCGCGCGCCACCAGCTGCTGGTCCGTTTCCTTGGGCGTCATGTCTCTCCTCCCCGACGATGTCGGGCTGACGACGCCGGACCCTCGGTCTGGCCCTTGGCAACAGGGTGCCACCTTTCGCCTGTCGGCGATGTATAGGTCATGGGTCTCGTCATGATAAAAGGCACAAGTGTTCCTGTTTCCTTGGCTCGCATCAAGCGTTCTCTGAGTGCATCTCTCGACGCCGCTCCGACATCGGGTGCGCGACAAGGTTCCCTCAGGCGATTGAATTTACCCCTCCCTCAAGGGATAGTAGAGCCACGCAGAAACGTCAGCGCTGACACGATACACACAGGTAGACCTCATGTCCGACAAGCAGGTGAACAACCTCAACGTCCTGGCCCAGGATGTTCTCGTCACTCCTGAGCAGTTGAAGCAGGAAATTCCTCTTTCTCCCGAGGCCGAGGCCACGGTGATCGAGGGCCGCAAGACCGTGCAGAACATCCTCGACGGCACCGATCCCAGGCTGCTGATGGTGGTGGGCCCCTGCTCGATCCACGATGTGGACGCCGCGCTGGACTACGCTCGTCGCCTGCGCCGCCTTGCCGACGAGGTGAAGGACAGCCTGTACATCGTGATGCGCGTCTACTTCGAGAAGCCGCGCACCACCGTGGGCTGGAAGGGTCTGATCAACGACCCCCACCTGAACGGCTCCTTCGAGATCGAGGAAGGCCTGCACATCGCCCGTCGCCTGCTGGTGGAGCTCTCCGAGCTGGGCCTGCCGCTGGCCACCGAGGCACTCGACCCGATCTCGCCCCAGTATCTGCAGGACTGCATCAGCTGGTCGGCCATCGGCGCCCGCACCACCGAGTCCCAGACCCACCGCGAGATGTCCTCCGGCCTGTCATGCCCGGTGGGCTTCAAGAACGGCACCGACGGCAGCCTCGACGTGGCCGTCAATGCGCTGCAGTCGGTCGCTCACCCGCACAACTTCCTGGGCATCGACCAGCAGGGCCAGGTGGCGATCATCCGCACCCGCGGCAACGCCTACGCCCACGTCGTGCTGCGCGGGGGCAACGGCAAGCCGAACTACGACAGCGTGAGCGTAGCGCTGGCCGAGCAGGAGCTGAAGAAGGCCGGGGTCAAGCCCAACATCATGATCGACTGCTCCCACGCCAACTCCAACAAGGACGCCGCCCTGCAGCCGCTGGTGCTCGACAACGTCACCCACCAGATTCTCGACGGCAACCGTTCGATCATCGGCCTGATGGTCGAGTCCAATATCGGCTGGGGCAACCAGAAGATCACCGAGGACCTGAGCGAAATGGCCTACGGAGTCTCCGTGACCGACGCCTGCATCGACTGGGACACCACCGTGGAGGCCTTCCGCAGCATGAACGAACGCCTCGCGCCGGAGCTGGCAAAGCGGGTGAATTGATTCGCCCCTGGTGCGGGGCAAGGGGCTGAAAGGCCCCGACGCCAGGCGCCAGCGGCGCCATCATCCCCAGCGCCAGCGACGCCTGCAGAAGCAACGCCCACGACAGCAAGGAGCCCGCCAAGTTGGCGGGCTCCTTGTTTTTGGCCGGTGTATCACGCCTGCTCGCGAGGCGCGGCTTCCCTCAGCCGGCCTGGCTTACGCCGTCGATCTCGCGCACGAAGGGCGGTAATGCGTCGAGCAGCGCGCGGCCGTAGCGGCGAGTCAGCACGCGGCGATCCAGCAAGGTGATGCGGCCACGGTCGGCCTCCTTGCGGATCAACCGACCACAGGCCTGGACCAGCTTGATCGAGGCATCCGGCACGCTGATGCGCATGAACGGGTTGCCGCCCTGGCTCTCGATCCATTCCGCCAACGTCGCTCCCACCGGGTCGTCCGGCACGGCGAACGGCAGCCGCGTAATCACCACATGGGTCAGGTAGTCGCCGGGCAGGTCGATGCCCTCCGCGAAGCTCGCCAGACCGAACAGGATGCTGCCATCGCCTGCGTCGATACGCTGGCGATGGCGGCTGACCAGCTCGCGCTTGGGCAGACGGTCCTGGGCCAGCACTCGCTCTCGACGCTCCCGCGACAGGGCCTTCTCCACCCCGCGCAGCTGGGCCCGGGACGAGAACAGCACCAGCACAGCTTCCTTGTCGTCGAGAGCCTCGACGAAGTCGACGATGGCCCGCTCGTGGCCGTCACGGTCGGCGGGGTCCACCGCCTCCCGGGGCACGCTGAGCACCGCTCGGGAATAGTCGAAGGGACTCGGCAGACGCTGGTAGCGATAGCGGTTGGCCAGCCCCGCCCTCTCCTGCAGGCGCTCGAAACGGCCCAGGGCGGTCAGGGTGGCCGAGGTCACCACAGCGCCGTGACAGCGCCCCCACAACGAACGCGCCAGGGTATGGGCTGCGGATACCGGACTGGCCGAGAAGATCAGCTCGGGCTCGCCCTGGAAGCGCTCCAGGGTCAGCCAGCGCGCCCGCGGCGGCGCGTCCGCCGGATCGCCCTCGGCGAAGGCCTGCCACAGGGCGTGGGCCTCCAGCGCCCGGCCGTGCAGCAGCGCCA
>NZ_JAMXRY010000081.1:0-12388 GCF_024124525.1 Halomonas sp. OfavH-34-E
CGTGCCGTCTGCGTCGTTGCCATCGAGGTCAACCACGTCGCGGGCGACGTCGCCGATGGCCATGACGTTACCGACCACCGGCAGCATGTAGGCGGCCTGGACGACCACGTCGAGTACCGTGACGGAACCTTCCTCCACGTCCATCATTATCACGGCTTCCGGGGTCTCGCCTTCGCTGTAGGGCTCGGCGGTGATCACCCGGCGGTGATTGAGGTGTTCCCTCAGGGGGATAAGGCCGCCCCCGTGCTCATCGGCGGTGAATTCGGTCGGCACGGCCGGGCGCTGGCCGGTGTCTGCGATGGCCTCGGTGGGAAAGGGCCGATGCCCGGGGATCATGCCGTCATCCATCCTCAGTGCCCTCCGGTCACGTTTGGCTGGTCGCCAGGTACCGATGGCAGCTCATGAGATGGGGATGAAGGAGCGAGGGTAGATGGCACGGTGGATCCTCCCTGAACGACGCAGTGGTTCGACTCTGGAGGATCCTACTGGCGAGGCGAGGCCGGGACAGCAGGAAGAAGGTGCTTTCAGAAAGGGCTTACGCTAGAAACATCCATGTCGTCCAAGATGTGCCGCAAAATGTCGAGTTCAGGCGTTATCGACGAGGGGCGGGCAGGGCGCGTTCTGGTACAAACGCGAAACGATCCAGGAGACACTTGTGCAAAGAGTCTTGCTGGTGAATGGGGAGGACCGGCGACGTCGGTGTACTCAGCTCCGATCCTCGTTCGTCAGGGCGTATCGTCAAAGGCGAGGGGCGCCTGGGCGGCGTCGGCCACGTCGATACCGGTGGTCAGGCGGTGCTCCATGGGCACCTTGGCCATGCTGGTGAGGAAGAACTCGATAAAGGTTGTCTCCGCCACGCTGGCGCGGCCTTCGCGGTGCCACATCAGGTGCAGGTCGATATCGGCCACGCCGTCGTAGGGCGGCAGCGGCCACAGCTCGCCGTCCGCCACCTGCCGGGCTACCAGGTGCTCCGGCAGGCAGCCGATACCCCAGCCGGCCATGACCATGCGCTGGATCTCCTGCAGACGACTGGACTGCCCCACCACCGGGCCCTTGAGGCCGTGCTGGGCGCGGAACACCGCCAGCGGCGACAGCACCCCGTCGAGCTGCTCGCTGCCGAAGGACACGTAGGCCTCCTGCTTGAGTTCTTCCATGGGCAGACTGTCGCGGCCGAACAGGCGGTGGCTGCGCCCGCAGTACAGCCGATAGCGCTGACGCGCCAGCACCTGACTGTCGAGGTTGTCCGGGCAACTCTGGGCCAGACAGATACCCAGCGCGCTCTGGCGTTGTGACAGGGCGTGCTGCACCTCCTGGCTCGACATGTCCTCGATTTCGAAGGTGATCTGTGGATAGCGACGATGGAAGGCCGCCAGCACGCTGTCGAGAAAGCGACACTGGATACCGGTGATAAAGGCCAGCGAGACGTGGCCGGCCACCTCCGGGTCCGACTCCCCCACCGAGGCCGCCAGGCGTGCCACATTGGCGTAGATATCCACCGCCTCGCGGTACACCAGCTGACCCGCCTGGGTCACCCGAAAGCGATGGCTGTCGCGTTCGATCAGCTTCTGGCCCAGCCGTTCTTCCAGCCGTTTCAGCGACAGGCTCACCGCCGGCTGAGACAGGTACAGGCGCACCGCCGCCTTGCTCACGCTCTCTTCCTGCACGATGACGATAAAGGTTCGCAGCAGGTTCCAGTCCAGGGTGTCGTGAATCGGCCGCATCACCGGCTCCTTTCATTTCTGTCAGCAAGAGGCGCTCGTGCGGACGATCTGTCCTCGCCGAAGGCGCCCTGATGTTGGCCTGTGTATGGTTGGCCAAGCTGTTGTCAGAGAATACACCGTCGGCCGTTGCCGGGCATGGGTTACCTCCTGCCAGCTTCGGCCTGGTCGAGGGTAACCGGCCAGGCGAGTCGATCCCTTCTTGCTGGAAAGAGCTGTTCTTCTGCTGAAAGGTGGCCGATAGGGTGTCGAAATTGTCGCCTGTTGCAATAACGACGATGGAGCTGGGTGGGCGTCTATACGAAGGAAGGTGTTTTCTATAGGTCGTTGTATTATATGGTTTATCAGGCGTTATTGGGGTTTTGTCTTATCATGTTTGGCGTAAAATACTTCGAGGTAATAGCCCTTTAATACGAGATTTTTCACAAGATAGTGCTCTTTATTTTTCTGGTTTTTATATTTTCATTTTGTTGTATAAATTCCGTAAATTCTACATATTAAAAATCGAAAAACTCGATCGGTGCCTTTCCATTGACCCCGGTGTGTCGGCCTGACTAGATTGAAGTGGTATCGAAGATCCTTCTGCCGGACGCATCCCGCCTCGGCCACGGATGATAACAACCATAAACGCGAGGAAGACCATGAATCGCTCCCTGTCCCGACTCTCCCGCTCCATCCTGACCGTGTCCGCGCTGTCGCTGTCTGCCCTGTCACTGTCGGCGCTGTCACCCGATGCCCAGGCCACCGATCTGCGCATGCTGTCGAGCTACGACCTGACCTCGGCCTACACCCGCGAAGTCGCCCAGCGCTATATCGACAAGGTCCAAGGCGCCAGCGACGGCGAGGTCTCCATCAGCCTCAATGGCCCCGACGTGGTGCCGCCGTTCGAACAGCTGCAGCCGGTCTCGGTAGGGGTGTTCGACCTGCTCTACACCCACGGCGCCTACCACACCAACACCACCGGAGTCGGTGCGGCCATGGACGGTGTCTTCGTCGATCCCGCCAAGACCCGCGAGTCCGGCCTGTGGGACTTCATCGACAGCCACTACAACGAGCTCGGCCTGAAGCTTCTGGCGATTCCGCCGCTCGGCTCCAGCGGTTTCCAGTACGTGCTCAAGGAGCCCATCGAAGGCTCGCCGGGCCTCGAGGGACGTCGTCTGCGCGGCAGCCCCACCTACACCAACGTGACCCAGGGCCTGGGTGGCACGCCGGTGCTGATGTCCAGCGGCGACGTCTACTCCTCGTTGGATCGTAACGTCATCGACGGCGCCGCCTGGGGCCTCAACGGCGTCGAGGATCTTGGCTGGCACGAGGTGGCGGGCTACTTCTCCAAGCCCACCTTCGGCCAGACCTACACCTACCTGCTGATGAACCTCGACACCTTCAATGGCCTCAGCGAGCAGGAGCAGTCGGTGCTGCTGGCCCAGGGCGAGGCGCTGGAAAGCGAGATCGCCGGGGTGCTCGACGAACTGGCGGTCGAGGAATGGGCGCGCCTGCGGGAGCTCGGCATGCACGAAACCGAGTTCGCCCCGGAAGACGCCGAGCGTCTCGACGAACTGGTGACCGAAGGCATCTGGCAGCTCGGCCTCGACAAGTCGCCGGAGGCGGTGGCCAAGATGCGCGAGATCGCCGAAAGCAACGACATGACCCCCTGATCGGATCGCTCCCATGCTGGCTACCCTTGCCCGTTGGCACGATGGCCTCACGCGATTCGGCTTCTACCTCGGCGGTGCCACCCTGTGTGGCATCGTCGTGTGTTTCTGGATCGAAGTGGTGGCCCGCTACTTCTTCAACGCCCCGACCCTGTGGTCGAGCTCCATCGTCGCCTACTGCCTGTGCCTGTCGGCCAGCCTGGCCATGCCGGAACTCGCCCGTACCCGTGGGCATATCGCCATCAGCGTGCTGCAGGACAGCCTGCCCGCCGCCCGTCGACAGGGCTTCGAGCGCTTCACCTCGCTGCTGACCGCGGCGGTGTGCGCGCTGGCGGCCTGGATGCTGATCAGCGAGAGCCTTCGCCAGTTGGCCAGCGGCACCACCACCGCCATGGGGCTCGATATCCCCAAGGTGTGGGTGTCGAGCTTTATCGGCTACGGCTTTTCCAACACCGCGCTGCACTTTCTGCGGCGCGCGCTGCTGCCCGCCACCGTCGAGTGGCCCAGCGACAGTCCACGGCAGGAGGCGTAGACGATGGAGTGGTATGTCACCCTGGGCCTGGCCGTCGCCCTGCTGATGGGGCTGTTCGCCCTCGGCGTGCCGGTGTTTGTGGCCTTTCTGGCGATCAACGTGGCCGGCACCTTCTGGCTGATGGGCAGCGCCGGCTTCGGCCTGTTTGCCAACAGCGTCTATGACACCGTCACCTCGGAGACGCTGACCACCATCGCGCTGTTCGTGCTGATGGGCGAGCTGCTGTTCCGATCGGGCTCCATCGACGTCATCTTCGATTCCCTCGACACCTTGATGGGGCGCATCAAGGGCCGCCTGTACTTCTTCGTGGTAGCCCTGTCGACGCTGTTCGGCGCACTGTCCGGCTCGGCCCTGGCGGTGACCGCCATGCTCAGCCGTTCGGCGCTGCCGACGATGCAGCAGCGTGGCTACGACGACCGTCTGTCGATCGGCCTGATCCTCGGCGGTGCCGGCCTTGCACCGATCATCCCGCCGAGCCTTCTGGTGATCATCATCGGCTCCATGGTCGACGTCTCCATCGCTCGCCTTTTGATCGCCGGTATCATTCCGGGCATGCTCCTGGCCGGGTTGTTCGTGACCTACGTGGTGGTGCGCATGATGCTGGACCCGTCGCGGGCACCGGCGGTGGACGACTCGGGCGGCGGCAACTGGCGCCAGCGCGGTCGGGCGCTGGCCAACATGGCGCCGTTCTCGATCATCATCTTCTCGGTGCTGGGGCTGATGATGCTGGGGGTGGCGACGCCGTCTGAGTCCGCCGCCACCGGCGTGCTCGGGGCCATTCTGGTGGCCTTCTACTACCGCAAGTTCAGCCTCAAGATGGCCGGCCAGGCGCTGCTGTCGTCGCTGTCGATCAGCGCCATGATCATCACCATCCTGGCCTGCTCCAAGCTGTTCAGTCAGCTTCTGTCCTTTACCGGGGCCACCTCCGGGCTGGTGGCCGCCGCCACCGCCATGGATCTGGACACCGGCCTGATGCTGCTGCTGTTGATGCTGATCCCGCTTATCGCCTGCATGTTCATCGACCAGATCGCCTTCATGATGGTGGTCATTCCGATCTACGCCCCGCTGCTCAAGGCCTACGGGTTCGACCCGGTGTGGTTCTGGACGCTGTTTCTGATCAACCTGGCGGTGGGCAGTCTGACCCCGCCGTTCGGCTACAACCTGTTCGCGGTCAAGGGCGGGGCACCCTCGGTGTCGATGCCGACCATCTACGCCGCCGCCTGGCCGATCGTGCTGTGCTTCCTGTTCGGCATGCTGATGCTGTACTGGGTGCCGGGACTGATCACCTGGCTGCCGAGCCTGATATAAGGAAAAACGCTGTGTACACCATCGCTGACCTGCCCGCCCCGCTGGACCCCGCCCGCCATCAGCGCCTGCTCGAGTGCGAGACCGCCACCATCGGCCACTTCCGCGAAGAGGGCTTCATCGACCCCGAGATCCGCTGCCAGCTCGACGAGGTGCGGGTGGCCGGGGTCGCCGTGACCCTGTCGCTGCCGCCGGGAGACGGCACCCTGCTCAACCACGCCATGCGCCTTCTGCGTCCCGGCGATGTGCTGGTGATCGATCGCCAGGGCGATCGTCGTCACGCCTGCTGGGGCGGGGTGCTGACCGAGGTCGGCTCGCACCTGGGACTGGCCGGGGTGATCATCGACGGCACCGCCACCGACCTTGCGACCCTGCGCGCAAAGCGCTTCCCGGTGTGGAGCCGCGGCGTCTCGTCGCTGACCACCAAGCTCGCCGACCAGGGCGGCGCCATGAACCTGCCGGTCAGCGTCGGTGGGGTGGTGGTATCCGCCGGCGACGTGGTGCTGGCCGACGAGAATGGCGTGGTGGTGCTGCCGCCCTCCGAGGTCGACGCGGTGATCGACCACACCCTGGAACTGCAGCGCCAGGAAGAACGCATCCTTGAGCGACTGGCCCAGGGCGAGTGCCTTCCGGACATCAGCGGAGCAAGTTCAATGGTCGAAAACCGGCTGACGCCGTCGAACTAACGACGCTGACGCCGTCGGCAAGCTGTCTTCCGCTGACATTCGGGTCGCGCAAGTGCCATGGTCGAACATCGACTGACACCATCGAACTGACATTGGTCTCTCCTGCACGACCAACAGACCAAAAAAAACCGCCCCGAAGGGCGGCAGGCTAGTCACGACCTTCCTGGTCGTGGACACCGCGGCCAGGAAAGCCAGACGGTGTCTTCAGGGAACACGGCTTTGTCGTGGTCGAGGGCTCGACCTTACTGACGAATCAGGTAGTCGAAGGCGCCGAGGGCGGCGGTGGCACCTGCCCCCACGGCGATGACGATCTGCTTGTAGGGCACGGTGGTGACGTCGCCGGCGGCGAAGATGCCGGGGACCGAGGTCATGCCATGGGCGTCGGTGATGATCTCGCCGCGCTCGGAGAGCTCGATCGGCGAGTCCTTGAGCCATTCGGTGTTGGGCACCAGGCCGATCTGCACGAACACACCTTCCAGCTCGACCTGCTTGAGCTCGCCGCTGGCGCGCTCTTCATAGCTCAGGCCGGTGACGCGGTTGCCGTCGCCGTTGATCTCGGTGGTGCGGGCACCGGAGATGATCTCGACGTTGGGCAGACTGCGCAGCTTCTTCTGCAGCACGGCGTCGGCACGCAGCTCGTCCATGAACTCGAACAGGGTCACGTGGGCGACGATGCCGGCCAGGTCGATGGCCGCCTCGACGCCGGAGTTGCCGCCGCCGATGACCGCGACGCGCTTGCCCTTGAACAGCGGGCCGTCGCAGTGCGGGCAGTAGGCCACGCCGCGGTTGCGGTACTCGGCCTCGCCGGGCACGTTCATCTCGCGCCAGCGGGCGCCGGTGGCCAGGATCAGCGTCTTGGCGCGCAGGCTGGCGCCGGAGGCGAAGCGCACCTCGTGCTCGCCGCCCGGCTCGCTTGACGGCACCAGAGCTTCTGCACGCTGCAGGTTCATGATGTCGACGTCGTACTGCTTGACGTGCTCTTCAAGCGCGGTGGCAAGCTTGGGCCCTTCGGTCTCCTGCACCGAGATGAAGTTCTCGATGGCCATGGTGTCGAGCACCTGGCCGCCGAAGCGCTCGGCGGCGACGCCGGTGCGGATACCCTTGCGCGCGGCATAGATGGAGGCGGCTGCTCCGGCGGGACCGCCGCCGATGGTCAGCACCTCGAAGGACTCCTTGGCGCTGATCTTCTCGGCTTCACGCTTTTCGGCGCCGGTGTCGACCTTGGCCAGGATCTGCTCGAGGGTCATGCGGCCCTGGTCGAAGGGCTCGCCGTTGAGGTAGACACTCGGCACCGACATGATCTCGCGGGCCTCGACCTCATCCTGGAACAGGGCGCCGTCGATGGCGTCGTGGGAGATCCGCGGGTTGAGAATGGCCATCAGGTTCAGCGCCTGGACCACGTCCGGGCAGTTCTGGCAGGACAGCGAGAAGTAGGTCTCGAAGTGCATGTCCGCGTCCAGCGCCTGGATCTGTTCGATCACCTCGGCGCTGGCCTTGGGCGGATGCCCGCCGACCTGCAGAAGTGCCAGCACCAGCGAGGTGAACTCGTGGCCCATGGGGATGCCGGCGAACACCACCCCGGTGGGGGCGCCATCACGATAAAGGGCGAACGACGGCGTGCGTGGGTCCGTGCCTTCGGTGGACAGGCTGATGTGGTCGCTGAGCGCGGCGATGTCGCTGAGCAGGCCGTGGAGTTCCCTGGACTTGTCGCCGTCATCGAGGGTGGCGACAAGCTCGAAGGGGCGGGTGACACGTTCGAGATAGGCTTTCAGCTGTTGCTTGAGAGAGTCGTCCAACATGACAGCGGCAATCCTGATAAAAATCGGAAAATGGTAGTCTGCGGCGGGAGCGTAGTGCCGGTATCGGCGAACTGGCCGATCATTGGGCCGCAGAATCCCCACCGGGCCGAAGGGCCCGATCTCGCATAAGCGACTGGTAGGACGACCGAGACGAACGACCCGGTGGGGAAAAGGGTGTCACCTCAGGGGTGACGGGCGCCTCTGGCGAGGCGCCGTGACTGCGACAAGGGACACTAAGGCTGAGTCAGCCAGCCTTGGCGCAGTCACATCTTGCTCAAGACACTTTCGGTCAAGTGTCAGATCTGGCGGACAAGTGTCAGATCTTGCGGACAAGGCTTAGATCTTGCCGACGAGGTCCAGGGACGGCGCCAGGGTCTCTTCGCCTTCCTTCCACTTGGCCGGGCACACCTCGTTGGGGTGGGCGGCGACGTACTGGGCAGCCTTGACCTTGCGCAGCAGCTCTTCGGCGTTGCGGCCGATGTTGCCGGCGTTGATCTCGACGATCTGGATCTTGCCCTCGGGGTCGATGACGAAGGTGCCACGCTCGGCCAGGCCGTCTTCCTCGATCAGTACCTCGAAGTTGCGCGAGATGGTCAGGGTCGGGTCGGCGATCATCGGGAACTGCAGCTTGCCGATGGTCTCGGAGCTGTCGTGCCAGGCCTTGTGGGTGAAGTGGGTGTCGGTGGAGACGCTGTAGATCTCGACGCCCAGCTTCTTGAATTCTTCGTAGTTGTCCGCCAGGTCACCAAGCTCGGTCGGGCAGACGAAGGTGAAGTCGGCCGGGTAGAAGAAGACGATGCTCCACTGGCCTTTCATGTCGTCGCTTGAGACGTCGACGAACTCGCCGTTGTGGTAAGCGGTGGCCTTGAACGGCTTGACTTCGGTGTTGATCAGGGACATTCCCGTCTCCTTTGAGCGATGGGTGTATTGTCTGAAGACAGGGCTCACCTTACGCAGAAACGAGCAATTGGATAAATTGAATGGTCCGATAATCCTGATAAGAGATGGCTATGGGGTGGCTGTTCCCTTTAGTCGGCCGCTCTTTCTAACCTTCCGTTTTTCCAGTGGTTTTCTTCTTTCGCTTTCTTCTTTTGTTTTCTTCGCTGAGTTGTCGAAGCGGCTCAGTGCTCGCTTAATCGCGCGCGCAGTCGGCTCACCGCCTGGCTATGGATCTGACACACCCGGGACTCGCTGACCCCCAGCACGGCGCCGATCTCCTTGAGGTTGAGCTCCTCCTGGTAGTAGAGCGCCATCAGCAGTTTTTCCCGCTCGGGCAGCTCGGCGATGGCGGCGACCAGCGCCTCGCGGCGTTCGCCGTCGAGCAGTTCGGCCAGCGGCGCCATGCTGATCTGGTCGCTGAAGCGATGCTCGTTGCCTTCGGCGAGCAATTCCTCGAAGGGCATCAGCTGGCCATTGTTGACGTCGCTCAACAGGCGTCGGTAGCTGACCAGGTCCATGTCCAGCGCCTCGGCGATCTCGTGTTCCTCCGGGGGGCGGCCGAGGCGCTGCTGCAGCTCGCGGGTGGCCTCGTCCAGTGCCCGGGCCTGGCGGCGTACGCTGCGCGGCAGCCAGTCGCGGCTGCGCAGTTCGTCGAGCATGGCGCCGCGCACCCGCTGGCTGGCGAAGGTCGTGAACTGGGCGCCCTGGCTTGCATCGAAGCGCCCCAGCGCCTCCAGCAGGCCGACGATGCCGGCCTGGATCAGGTCATCCAGGTCGACCCCGGCGGGCAGCTTGACCTGCAGCGCCAGGGCCTGGCGACGCACCATGGGGAGGTAGGCTTCGAGCTGGGACTGATGCTCCATTCTGCCTTGTGCGGTGTACATGGCACTTTCCTCTGGGACAGCCTCAACGGTGGTTGACGATCACGCTCATGCCGTCGACAACGAGCGGCGACTCACCATCCAGGAGACGAAAACGAAAGACGAAGGGGCCGGCAGCGTCGAGGCCGGCGAAGTGTTCGGTGCTGCCGTGGGCGGCCTTCAGGCGCAGGCAGCGCTGTCCATGGCACAGGCGACCCTGCAGGCGGGCGCCAGGCGCTGTGCGATAGCGCCACACCACCCGCTCGATCACGCCCTCGACGCTGGCGGAGGGCGGCGTCAGCGGTCGCGACGACTGGTCGAGCTGGCTCGAGGCGACGGTCATGCGCGGGGCGTTGGCGGTCCAGGCACCGGGGAAGCCCTGGGCGCCGCTGGCGATCAGCCACAGCGCCAGCAGGGAGAGTGCCGCCAGGCGTCTCGGCGCACACTGGGTTCTCCGGGCAAGGATCAAGGCTGGGAGCATGGTCACATCCCCCCGACCTGATGGGTGACGCGCAGCATGCGGTCGTCGGGGATCTCGGCCTGGGACATCACCACCAGATGGCGCAGACGGCGGCGCAGGAAGCGTGCCAGCACCGGGCGCAGGCTCGGGGTGACCACCAGCACTGGCGGCTCGCCGGTGGCCTCGTGGCGGCCCAGCGCCGCCTCGGTCTGGTCCATCAGGGTCTGGGCCAGACCCGGCTCCAGGGCGCCGTTGCCGTTCATGGCCTGGTGCAGCACCTGTTCGAGCTGGGGCTCGAGGCCGATGACGTTGAGCGATTCCTGGCCGGCGAACCACTGCTGGGTGATGGCGCGGCCGAGCGCGATGCGCACCAGGGCAGTCAGCTCGCTGGGGTCCTGCTGATGGGGCGCGTGCTCGGCCAGGGTATCGAGGATGGTGCGTAGATCACGGATCGACACGTCCTCGTCCAGCAACTGCTGCAGTACCCGGGTGAAGGCGGTCAGCGACAGCGCCTTGGGCACCACCTCCTCGACCAGCGACTTCTGCTCTGTGCTGAGCTTGTCGAGCAGCTTCTGCACCTCCTGGCGCCCCAGCATCTCGGAGGCGTGGCGGTGCAGCAGGTGGTTCAGGTGGGTGGCGACCACGGTGCTGGCGTCGACCACGGTGTAGCCGTAGACCTGGGCGCGTTCGCGCTGGCTGGCGTCGATCCACACCGCCGGCAGGCCGAAGGCCGGGTCCTGGGTCGGGGTGCCGTCCAGCTCGCCGGACACCTGGCCGGGGTCGATGGCCAGCCAGCGCCCGGGCCAGGCCTCGGCGCGGCCGATCTCGGCGCCCTTCAGGGTGACCCGGTAGGTGGAGGCCTCCAGCTCCAGGTTGTCGCGGATATGCACCACCGGTGGCAGGAAGCCGACCTCCTGGGCGAACTTCTTGCGCACGCTCTTGATCCGACCAAGCAGCTCCCCCTGTTGGCGCGCGTCGACCAGCGGAATCAGCCGGTGGCCGACCTCCAGGCCCAGGGTATCGACCAGCTGGACGTCGTCCCAGCTCGCCTCCGGGGCTTCCGGGGGGGGCGCCGGGGCGGTGCTTTCCTGCTCTTCGACCAGGCGCTTCTCGGACTGGCGGGTCAGCCACCAGGCCAGGGTCGCAAGCAGCACGGTAAACAGCAGGAACACCAGGTTGGGCATGCCCGGCACCAGGCCCAGCAGGCCCATCACCCCGGCCGCCAGGATCAGCACCTTGGGATTGACGAACAGCTGGCTGATCATCTGCTGGCCGACGTCCTGGTCGGTGTTGACCCGGGACACCGTGACGCCGGCGGCGGTGGAGATCACCAGCGCCGGGATCTGGGCCACCAGTCCGTCGCCGATGGTCAGCAGGATGTAGGTGCGGGCGGCGTCGGAGAAGGCCATGTCGTACTGCATCAGGCCGATCATCAGCCCGCCCAGCACGTTGACCACCATGATGATCAGGCCGGCCATGGCGTCGCCACGCACGAACTTGCTGGCGCCGTCCATGGAACCGTAGAAGTCGGCCTCCTGGGCCACCTCGGCGCGCCGTCGCTTGGCGTCTTCCTCGCCGATAAGACCGGCGTTGAGGTCGGCGTCGATGGCCATCTGCTTGCCCGGCATGGCGTCGAGCATGAAGCGTGCGCCCACTTCGGCGATGCGCCCGGCGCCCTTGGTGATGACCATGAAGTTGATGATCACCAGGATCAGGAACACCACCAGACCCACCGCGAAGTTGCCGCCGACCAGAAACTGGCCGAAGGCCTCGATGACCTTGCCGGCGGCGTCGCCGCCTTCGTGGCCATTCATTAGCACCACCCGGGTGGAGGCCACGTTGAGCGATAGCCGTAGAAGGGTGGTGAACAGCAGCACCGCTGGAAAGGCGGCGAAGTCCAGCGGCTTTTCGGTGAACATGCTGACCAGCAGCACCATCACCGCCAGGGCGATGTTGAAGGTAAACAGCACATCCAGGGCGAAGGGCGGCAGCGGCAGGATCATCATCGCCAGGATCATGATGATCAACAGCGGGCCGGCCAGCACCTTCATCGGGATCTCGGCCATCCAGTCGCGGCGGGTCAGGTACTGGGACAACGGCTTCATCCGTGGTCTCCCGCCGGGCCGGCGATGGCGCTGTGGTCAGGCGCTGGGGTCATGGTTGTCTCTCGTCTGCTGTCACATTGCGCTCTGGCGTGGAGGCGGCCACGGCCAGTTCGGCGGGCACCTGGATGGATTCTGGGGCGGGCGGCGGCGTCTCGCCTTCGCTGGCGGCGCGTTTGAGGCCGAAGGCCCAGGCCAGCACCTCGGCCACCGCGGTGTAGAGCTCCATGGGAATCTCGCGATCCAGATCCACGTGGCGGTACAGGGTGCGCGCCAGGGGCGGCGCCTCGAGCAGTGGCACGCCGGCCTCACCGGCCAGCTCGCGGATGCGCGCG
>NZ_JAMXRY010000082.1:0-11829 GCF_024124525.1 Halomonas sp. OfavH-34-E
CGTCGGCGCCCTTGGCGACGACCCGTGGTGCGCCCATGCTGCCTTCGCGGTAGCTCAGCGCCACCGCGTAGTGGGTGGGGTTGGTGACCACCACGTCGGCGTCGGGCACCTGGCTCATCATGCGGCCTCGGGCCATGGCCTGCTGCTGCTGGCGGATGCGGCCCTTGACCTGGGGGTCGCCCTCGGACTCCTTGTGCTCCTGCTTGATCTCTTCCTTGCTCATGCGCAGCTTCTTGGCGTGGCTCCATAGCTGGTAGGGCACGTCGATCAGGATCACCACCACCAGGGTCAGCACCATCAGCGCGCTGGCCTCGGCGGCCAGCTTCATCGATGCCGCCAGCGCCGCGGCGATGGGCAATTCCATCAGGCTCAGCGCCTCACCCCGATGCAGGTAGACGAAGCCCAGGCCGACCCCGCCCACCAGCACCGACTTGGCGATGGCCTTGCCCAGCTCCGCCAGGGCCTGGGTGGAGAACATGCGCTTGAGGCCCTTGACCGGGTTCAGCTTCGACGCCTGGGGCTTGAGCGCCTTGGCCGACACCAGCCAGCCGCCGAGCAGCGCCGGCGCCACCAGCGCGATCAGGGTCAGCAGCAGAAACAGCGGAATCAGGCTAAGCAGGGTGCGACTGCCCAGGTCCAGCGCCTGGGACAGCATCGGCATGGTCTCCATGGCCTCGCGGCGCTCGAACAGGAAGGCCTGCTCCATCACGCTGCCCAGCTGGCCGTAGAGCATGGCACCCATGGACCACAGCCCGACCACGCCGCCGAGCAGCAGCATGAAAGTGGCGAGTTCCCGCGAACGCGCTACCTGGCCTTCCTCGCGCGCCTTCTCAAGGCGTCGCGGGGTGGCCTCTTCGGTCTTTTCCTGATCGCTGGAGCTGTCGGCCATGGGGGATCAACGGGCACAAGTTCTGGTATGGCCCATTGTCCCTTGGGCAGGCCAGTTCAAAGGCCCGAAAAGGTGACGAGAAAGAGGGCTTACCCCCTGATGGGGGAAGCCCTGTCTGATCCCGGGAAGGGATGGTAGGCGCGCGGCCCTCTGCGAGGCGGCTAGAAACCCAGTTCGTCGAGCAGGTCGTCGACCTGATCCTGGCTCGCCACCACGTCGCTGCTCTCAGGCTTGACCTGGGGGCCGTTGAGCAACGAATCCTCGTTGCGCCGGCGCAGGCTGTCACGGGCTTCGCTCTCGGGCACGCTGTCGATCAGCACTTGCACCAGCTGGTCCTCGATCTCGCGGATGACGTCCATCATGCGCTTGATCACCTGGCCGGTCAGGTCCTGGAAGTCCTGGGCCATCAGGATCTCCAGCAACTCCTTCTGGGTGGCCTGGGTGTTCTCCGGCACCATCGTCAGGTAGGCACGGGTGTCGCTGACCAGGTCGCGGGCCTCGTCGAGCTCCTTGGGGGCGTCGAACCACTGCTGCCAGCGATCGTCCAGCGCCTTGGCGTGTTCGCTCAGACTATCCTGCAGCGGCTGGGCGCGGTCGATGGCGTTGAGCGAGCGTTCTGCCGCCTGTTCGGTCATGGTGGCAACGTAGCTAAGGCGGTCTCGGGCGTCGGGGATGGCCTCTGCGGCCTTTTCGATCTCCTTGTCCAGGCCCAGCTCGCGCATGCTTTCACGCAGCATGCGGGTCAGTTGGCCGATGCGCTGGACCAGGTCGTCGCCCTGGGCGTTGGGCCCGGGGGCGGCGCTGGCGATCTGCTGTTGTGTCATCGTTGTCTCCTCGTGGCGCCAGGGCGTCACATACCGAGCTTTTCGAAGATCTTGTTGAGTTTTTCTTCGAGGGTGGCGGCGGTGAACGGCTTGACCACGTAACCGTTGGCGCCGGCTTGCGCCGCGGCGATGATGTTTTCCTTCTTGGCCTCGGCGGTCACCATCAGGACCGGCAGTGACTTCAGGGCATCGTCGCCACGGATGGCCTTGAGCATCTCCAGGCCGTCCAGGTTGGGCATGTTCCAGTCGGAGACCACGAAGTCGAAACCGCCTTCACGCAGTTTTGCCAGGCCGTCCTGGCCGTCCTCGGCCTCTTCCACATTGGTGAAGCCCAGCTCCTTGAGCAGGCTGCGCACGATGCGGCGCATGGTGGGAAAGTCGTCCACCACCAGGATGCGCATGTTCTTGTCGGCCATTGATACGGGTCCTCGTCGTCGTTATCGCTTGGGGTGGAGGCCTAGAAGGCCTCCCATTCGGTTTCGTCGTGTCGCTGGCTCGCGCGGGCCTCGGGCTCGCGGCGACCATCGCTGCTGTCTGTGCTGCGGCCATCGTTATCAAGGTCGTCAGGGCCGCTGCCAGTTCTCGCGGTCAGCGGCTGCCCCGGCGCGCTTGACGGCATGTCAGGGCCATCTGTCTCGAGCCCTGCTGGCAGGCGGAACACTTCCACCTCGGCGGCCAGCTGGCGCGCCTGCAGTGCCAGGTCTTCGGCGGCGCGTGACACCTGCTGCACCAGCGAGGCGTTCTGCTGGGTGGTCTGGTCCATCTGTACTACCGCCTGGCCGATCTGTCCGATGCCGTCGCTCTGCTCGCGGGAGGCCACGGCGATCTCGTCGACGATGTCGAGCACCCGGCGCACCGAGCTGACCACCTCTGCCATGGTCTCGCCGGCCTGGCGGGCGAGTCGGGTACCACCGTCGACGCGGCTGGTGGAGGTCTCGATCAACGACTTGATGCGACCGGCGGCCTCGGCGCTGCGACTGGCCAGGCTGCGGACCTCGCCGGCGACCACCGCGAAGCCGCGGCCCTGTTCGCCGGCCCGTGCCGCCTCCACCGAGGCGTTGAGCGCCAGGATGTTGGTCTGAAAGGCGATGGCATCGATCATCCCGGTGATCTCGCTGATCTGGCGCGAGTCCTGGCTAATGGTTTCCATGGTCTCCACCACCTGGCTGACCACCTGGCCACCCTGTTCGGCAGTGGTCGAGGCCTGGCTTGCCAGATGGCGTGCCTGGCCGGCGTTGTCGGCGTTCTGGGACACCGTGGTGGTGAGCTGCTCCATGCTGGCGGCGGTCTGTTCGATGGAGGCCGCCTGCTGTTCGGTGCGGGTCGCCAGATCGACATTGCCCGAGGCGATCTCGTGGCTGCCGCTGGCCATGCGGGTGCCGCCCCGGCGAACCTCGCTGACGGTCTGGCCAAGCTTGTGCTGCATTTCCTGCATGGCACGAAATAGCTGGCTGATCTCGTTGTCGCCCCGCACCTGGATCGGTCGCGACAGGTCGGCGTGGGCGATGGCGTCCAGGCTCTCCACCGCCCGTGCCAGCGGCTTGATCACCAGGCTTTTCAACAGCAGGTAGGCGCCGGCGATGGCCAGCAGGATCATCGCCAGGGCCGCCAGCTCCAGCCCGCGGTCCAGGCGTGACTGACGCTCGAAGTCGCTGACGATGGTGTTGCCGCGGGCGTCGGCGTAGCTGCTGAACGCATCGAGTGCCTGGTTGAGCTCGGCAAGTTCGGGGGCAAGCGCCAGGCTACCGGCCTCGAAGCCTTCGCTGTTGCCCTCGCGCAGTGCCTCGATCAGCTTGACGGCGCCGTCCATGACCACCGGGTAGCGGTCCTCGATGCGCCCGCCGACGGCCTCGCCCTGGGGGGTGCGCGGCACCGCTGCGAAACGGTCGAAGTGGGACTCGGCACTGACGATCAGCTCCTGGGCCTTGTCCAGCCGATCCAGTTGCTGGCTGGTGGCGGCGACCTCGATCTCCAGCAGTGCCTCATTGAGCAGGGCGTCACCGCGATTGACCGCGTTGAGCTGCTCGACGTTGATGCGGTTGAGCAGCGACAGGGTGTCGGCAGCCTTGTGACTGCTCAGCATGCCGATCCCCAGGCCGATGACCGAGGCGACCAGCAGGCTGGCCAGCATCACGACCATCAGGGTGTGCAGGCGAATATTGCGTAGTAGTGACACGGTGAACTCCTTGAGCGAATACGCCCGTCCCTGGGCGACCATCAGACGCGCTGGGCACGGCCAGCGGCGGCGACCAGCGCGAGAATCCTCGGCGCCACTTCAGGCAAGGCGACGGTTTCGTCCGCCCCTCCCAGGGCGATGGCTTCCCGCGGCATGCCGAACACCACGCAGCTGGCTTCGTCCTGGGCCAGGGTGGAAGCGCCGGCCTGGCGCATCTTCACAAGGCCGGCGGCTCCGTCCTTGCCCATGCCGGTGAGCAGTACGCCCACCGCGTTGGCGCCCGCCAGGCGTGCCACCGAGTCGAACATCACGTCCACCGAGGGGCGGTGGCGATTGACCGGCGGTCCGTCGTGCAGCCGGGCGATGTAGTTGGCGCCACTGCGGGCCAGCTCCAGGTGCATGTCACCCGGGGCGATGTAGGCGTGGCCGGGCAGCAGGCGCTCGCCGTCGCTGGCCTCCTTGACCGAGATCTGGCACAGCCGGTCCAGGCGCTCGGCGAAGGAGCGGGTAAAGCCGCCGGGCATATGCTGGGTGATGATGATGGCGGGGCTCGCCGCCGGCAGCGGCTCGAGCACCTGGCGGATGGCCTCGGTACCGCCGGTGGAGGCGCCGATGGCGACCAGCTTCTCGCTGCCGATGATGGGTGCCGACAGGCGCCTGGGCGGCTCCTGGTTCGGTCGCGTCTGGCGGGGGCGCGAGCGTGCCGCGGCGCGGATCTTGGCGGCGATGTCATTGGCGTAGTCGAGCATGCCGTCGCGGATGCCCAGGGTCGGCTTGGCGACAAAGTCCACCGCACCCAGCTCCAGCGCGCGCAGGGTGATGTCGGAGCCGGCCTGGGTCAGCGACGACACCATCAGTACCGGCATCGGGCGCAGCCGCATCAACCGCTCGAGAAAGTCGAGGCCATCCATGCGCGGCATTTCCACGTCCAGGGTCAGCACGTCCGGGTTATGGCGCTTGATCAGATCCCGCGCCACCAGCGGATCGGGCGCCACCGCCACGACCTCCATGTCCGCCTGGGACTGGATGATTTCCTTCAACAGGTTGCGAATCAGGGCCGAGTCATCGACGCACAACACCTTGATCTTGGGGGCGCTCAAGCAGCTCTCCTAGGGGGATGGGCCAGTATCTGTGTTATCGGCTGCCGGGGAGGGATCTTTAGGCGTCGTTCAGCGCCCGGCCAGTCGATAGACGGTCTGGCCACGCAGACGGAAGGCGTCGCTGATCTGGGAGAAGTTCTCTGAATGGCCGGCGAACAGCAGGCCGTCGGGCTTGAGCAGCGGTGCAAAGCGTTCGAGGATCCGCGTCTGGGTCGGCTTGTCGAAGTAGATCATCACGTTACGGCAGAAGATCGCGTCAAACTTGCCTTCCAGGCCCCAGCTCGGGGCGAGCAGGTTGAGCGACTGGAACGCAACACGTTGGCTGACGTCGGGATGAATCCGCGCCATGCCCTCGTGGCGGCCCTTGCCGCGCAGGAAGTGGCGCCGCTTGAGGCCCTCGTCCAGCCGCGCGAGCTGCTCGATGCTGTAGACCCCGGCGCGGGCCCGGGCCAGGGCGTCGGTGTCGATATCGGTGGCGATGACCTCGAACTTGCCGGTATTGCCGCTGAAGGCGTCGCTCAATGTCATGGCGATGGAGTAGGGCTCCTCGCCGGTGGAGGCGGCGGCACACCACACTCGGTAACCGCCGGTACGGCCACTGGCGTGCTCGGCCAGCAGTGGAAAGTGGTGGGCCTCACGGAAGAAGGCCGTCAGATTGGTGGTCAAGGCATTGGTGAACGCCTCCCATTCCCTGGCATCCGGACGTCGTTCGAGTCTTTCCAGATAGTCGCTGAAGCGGGTCAGACCATGATGGCGCAGGCGCTTGGCCAGACGGCTGTAGACCATCTCGCGCTTGTGCTCGGCCAGCACGATGCCGGCCCGCTCATGGATCAGCTGACGAATGCGGCTGAAGTCGCGCTCGGTCAGCAGCAGGTCACGCTCGAGCGAGGGGATCCCCTCGCTCGTGCTCCAGCTGCCTGGTGGTGCCAGGGGCTCGTTCAAAAGGCTTCCCACTCCTCATGGTGTGTCTGGGTGGCTGGCGCCGGCTCGCGTCGCGGCGCACTGTCGTCGGTGCGTGGGTCCTGACGCTCGCGCTTCTCGCTCACCGTTTCCTGGGCCGAGCCCTTCAGGCGGAAGGCGCGAATGGCGAAGGCCAGTGCCTCGCTGTGGGCGCGCAGCTGGTAGGCGGCGGCGGCGGAGGTCTGGACACGGGCGGCGTTCTGCTGGGTCACCTGGTCCATCTCGGTCACCGCCTGGTTGATCTGGACGATGCCGTTGCTCTGCTCGTTGGAGGCGGCGGTGATCTCCGCCATGATGTCATTGACCCGGGTGGTGGCTTCCATGACCTCGGTCATGGAGGCTTCGGCCTGGCGCACCAGCTCGGCGCCGCCGTCGACCCGCTGGTTGGCGTCGTCGATCAGCCCACGGATCTCGCTGGCGGCGTCGGCGCTGCGGCCGGCCAGCTTGCGCACCTCGCCGGCCACCACCGCAAAGCCACGACCCTGCTCGCCGGCCCGGGCGGCTTCCACCGAGGCATTCAGCGCCAGGATATTGGTCTGGAAGGCGATGGCATCGATGGTGGAGATGATCTCCGCCATCTTGCGCGAGCCCTCGGTAATCTCGCCCATGTTGCCCACCAGGCGCTGCATCAGCTCGCTGGTGGCCTGGGTGCGCTCGGCGTTGTCCGAGGCAAGACCACTGGCCTGACGCGCGTTGTCGCTGTTGTGGGCGACGGTGGTGGTCATCTCTTCCATGCTGGCGGCGGTCTGCTGCAGCGACGACGCCTGCTGCTCGGTACGCGCCGACAGGTCCTCGTTGCCCCTGGCGATATCGGCTACCGCCGGGGTGACCTGGCCGATGGCCTTGTTGACGTCGCCGATGATGCTGCCGAGGCTCTTGCGCATCACGTCGAGGCCGGCGATCACGCGGCCCATCTCGTCGCGCCGGGCGCTGGGCACTTCGGCGCCCAGGTTGCCTGAGGCGATCTGCAGGCTGAAACGCTCCACTTCGCGCAGCGGCTTGAGCATGGCACGCAGGGTCAGGCCACCGATCAGCACCAGCAGCAAAAGGCCCGCACCGAGCACCCCGGCCAGCACCATCAGCATGGTCTGCTGCATCTGACTGGCTTTTGCCGCCAGGGCGTTGGCGGCGGCCTGCTTGTCCTGGATCAGGGTGGTGACCCGATCGGACAGCGCCTTGCCCTCGGCCTCTACCACGCCGATGTGGTTGGGCAGGGCGACGAACACCTCATAGCTGTCTTCACCCGTGAGGATCTCGATCGACTTGCCCAGGGAGTTCTCCAGGTACTCATTGAGCTGGCGCTCGAAGATGTCGGCCAGGGCGGTCTGGTTGACCTCGCGCTCGCGATAGCGCTCCCACAGTCCGCCGAGGCTCTGCTGGATCACCGAAAGCTCGGCGGCGTGCTCCTCACGCTTGTCCATCAGCGCCATGCGCTCCTTGCCCACCAGCGACGAATACCCCTGGGTGATCAGTTGATCCATGCGCTGCAGGCTGGCCACGTCCTGCAGGCCGTCCTGGTGGATGGACGCCAAATAGCCCACCGACTGACGCTCGGCGTAGAGCCCGATCGCACCGCTGGCCGCCAGCAGCACCGCCGCCACCCCGATCAGCCCGATCAGACGCGCCTTCATGCTCTTGAGGTTCAGCCGTCCCAGGGCGCCGAAAAGCCCGCGCCGGCGCAGCTGGCCCTGGCGCAGGGCGTAGCGGGGGCGGCGCTTGCCGGCGCGGTAGTCGGCGTAGGCGCGCTCGGCCAGGGCGATCTCGTCACTCGACGCCTTGACCCGCACCGAGGCGTAGCCGACCACCTCGCCGCCCTCTTCCAGCGGCGAGACGCTGGCCCTGACCCAGTAGTAGTCGCCGTTCTTGCGGCGGTTCTTGACCAGCCCCTGCCAGGTCCTGCCGGCCTGCAGGCACTTCCACAGGTCGGCGAAGGCGGCCGGCGGCATCTCGGGGTGGCGCACCACGTTATGGTGTTCGCCGATCAGTTCGTCGCGGGCAAAGCCGCTGACCTCGACGAAGGCCGGGTTGGCGTAGGTGATCCGGCCCTGGAGGTCGGTGCGGGAGATCAGGAAATGATCGTCATCGAGCACGAATTCCCGCTGGGTGGTCGGTTGATTGTTTCGCATCTTGCCCCCTGCATGGTCGTTTTCTTGTGTGGTTGTCGCGGGTGCTGCCCGAGGTCATTAGGGGTGTCCCCGGGCAGCCCTGAGTGAGGTCGTCAGAACGACTCCCACTCGTCGTCGCTGCCGCTGTCGTGCTGGCTGGTGCTGGTACTGGAGTTGCTGTTGGTCTGGCCGGCTCCGGGTCTTTGCCCGGCGTGGCGGCTGGCCTCGGCGTCGCGCTGGCTCGATCGCAGTGCCGGCATCCAGCGGGCCAGTTCGTCCTGGCTGTGGTCGGCATCGGCCCCGCTGTCGGCCAGCTGGAAGCGGCTCATGGTGGCGGCCAGACGGCTGGCCTCGGCCTCGAGCTGGTTGGAGGCCGAGGCGGCCTGCTGCACCATCTGGGCGTTCTGCTGGGTCACCTGTTCCATCTGGTTGATGGCGTCGTTGACCTGGCCGATGCCGTGGCTCTGCTCGCTGGTGGCCGAGGCGATCTCGTCCATGATGTCGCTGACGCGAGCGACCGAGGTGACCAGTTCCTGCATCACCTGGCCGGCCTCATCCACCAGTTCGGTGCCCGAGCCGACCTGATTCAGCGAGGCGTCGATCAGCTCGCGAATCTCCCGTGCCGCCTCCGACGAGCGGCTGGCCAGCTTGCGCACCTCTTCGGCGACCACCGCAAAGCCGCGGCCGTGCTCGCCGGCACGCGCCGCCTCCACCGAGGCGTTCAGCGCCAGGATGTTGGTCTGGAAGGCGATGGCGTCGATGGTGCCGACGATGTCGGCGACCCGATGAGAGCCCGAGCGAATGTCGTGCATGGTGGTGACCACGCTTTGCATCACCTCGCCGCCGCGGCCGGCGGCGCTGCTCGCTTCGTTGGCCAGTTGGCTGGCCTGGCGGGCGTTGTCGGCGTTCTGGCTGACGGTGGAGGACAGCTCCTCCATGCTCGAGGCGGTCTCCTCCAGCGACGCGGCCTGCTGTTCGGTGCGGGCGGACAGGTCGTTGTTGCCGCCGGCGATATGCTGGGCGCCCTGGTAGATCAGGTTGCCGCTGTCGCGTACCGCGCCCACGGTGCCGGCCAGCCCCGCCTGCATCTTGGCCAGCGAGGCGTAGAGACGGCCGATCTCGTTGTTGCCGCGCTCGGGAATCTGCAGGTCCAGGCGGCCGGATTCCACCGCCTCGAAGTAGCCGACCAGCCGCCCCAGCGGACGAATCACGTTGACCGTGACACCCCAGAGCACGCCGCCGATGGTCAGGGCGGCGACGATCAGCACGGCGACGATGGCCCACTGCAGCAGACCCATGTTCTCGAGGAAGGTGTCGTAGAGCGCGGCGCCGTTGCTCTCGGCGGCGACGAAGAAGTCCACGGCTGACTGGTAGAAGGCGTCGCTGAGCGCGATCAGGACTTCACGATTCTGGGTGAAGGCGTCGGTGTCGCCCTCTGCCAGCGCCGCCCGCTGCGGGATCAGCCCCTGGTCGATCAGGGCGCGGAAGGCCGCTTCCACCGCGGCGATGCGCTCGGCCTGTTCGGGGCGGCTCGGCAGCGCCATGAACTCGGCGAAGGTGGCCTCCAGGGTGGCCAGGTCGTCGTCGAGGGCAGCCGCTGCCTCGATCAGCGGTTCCCGCTCTTCCGGCCACACCGCGTCGAGCAGTCCGGCCTGGATGTCGCGCAGTTCGAGCTGCAGGAACAGTTGCTGGGAGTTGGCCCGGTTGAGGGCGGATTGCTGGTCGACGTTGACCTCGTTCAGGCGCTGGATCGAGTCTTCGCTGAGCGAGGTGATATAGAGGCCGAGGGCGCTGAGCAGCGCCACCAGCAGGGCGAAGGTGCCCAGTACCAGCGTCCAGCTCAGCCTTACCGTCATGTCATTGAGTCGCTTCACGTGCCTTTCCTGTACGGGCGTCGTTTCAAGGGTCCAGGGACCGGATAGATCGGGAGTAGAGGGCGTCAGGCGCCGTCACCGGCGTGTTCGACCAGGGCCATTTCGTCGCTGGTCAACAGCTTGTCGATGTCCACCAGCACCAGCATGCGGTCCTCGAGGCTGCCCAGGCCGCTCAGGTAGTCCGACGACAGGGTCACGCCGAACTCCGGGGCCGGCTTGATCTGTTCCGGGGCCAGGGTCATCACGTCGGATACCGCATCGACCACGATGCCCACCACGCGGGTGCCCACGTTGACCACGATCACCACGGTCTGGCCGCCGTACTCGACCCGCTCCAGGCGGAACTTGATGCGCAGATCGACGATGGGAACGATGACCCCGCGCAGATTGGTCACGCCCTTGATGAAGGCCGGGGCATTGGCGATGCGGGTGACGTTCTCGTAGCCGCGGATCTCCTGGACCTTGAGGATGTCGATGGCGTATTCCTCGTCGCCCAGGGAGAACACGAGGAATTCACGATGGCTCAGGTCGGTGGCCGCCTGTGCTGCCAGATCGGTGTGCTGGTTCATGCTGAAAGGTCCTCCGTCAGGGGCTGGGATTCAGGCAAAAGGTGGGCGCCGCGAGTATCGTGATGTCGTCGCTGTTTCTTCTCGCGGTCGAGGCGGTGCAGGTCGGCGATGTCCAGGATCAGCGCCACGCTGCCGTCACCCAGGATGGTGGCGGCGGACACGCCCGGCACTCGCCGGTAGTTGGTTTCCAGGTTCTTGACCACCACCTGCTGCTGGCCGATCAGGTCGTCCACCAGCAGGGCGTAGCGGCGCCCTTCGCCCTGGACGATGACGGCGATGGTCTCGGTGATCTCGGTGCGGGCGTTGGCCACGTCCAGCGCCGAATGGACCGCCACCACCGGCAGGTACTCGTCGCGCACCTGCAGCACCTGGTCGTCGCCGGCCATGGCGTAGAGGTTGTCGCGGGAGGGCTGCAGCGACTCCAGCACCGCCGACAGCGGCAGGATGAAGGTCTCCTCGCCGACCCGAATCGACATGCCGTCGAGGATCGCCAGGGTCAGCGGCAGCACGATGCGGGTGGTGGTGCCCTGGCCCTGGCGCGACAGGATCTCGACGTGACCGCCCATGGCCTGGATGTTGCGCTTGACCACGTCCATGCCGACCCCGCGGCCGGACACGTCGCTGACCTGGGCGGCGGTGGAGAAGCCGGGGGCGAAGATCAGCTGCCACACCTCGTCATCGCTCATCGCGTCGGAGACGTTCAGGCCGCTTTCGCGGGCCTTGGCCAGGATGCGCTCGCGGTCCAGGCCGGCGCCGTCGTCGATCACCTCGATCAGGATGTTGCCGCCCTGGTGCTGGGCCGACAGGGTCAGCCGCCCGGTCGCCGGCTTGCCGGCGGCAAGACGCGCCTCGGGCGACTCGATGCCGTGGTCCAGGCTGTTGCGTACCAGGTGGGTCAGGGGGTCGATGATGCGCTCGGTCAGACTCTTGTCGAGCTCGGTGGACTCGCCCTCGGTGGTCAGCTCCACGTCCTTGTCGAGCTTGGAGGCCAGGTCGCGGACCAGCCTTGGGTAACGGCTGAAGACGTAGTCCATCGGCACCATGCGGACCGACATCACCGCCTCCTGCAGATCCCGCGCATTGCGCTGCAACAGACTCATGCCGTTGAGCAGGCGCGGATCGGCGGCGGCGTCGAGCTCGCTGACGGTCTGGTCGAGCATCGACTGGGTGATGATCAGCTCACCGACCAGGTTGATGATCTGGTCGACCTTGTCCACCGAGACGCGGATGGAGCTGGCCTCCTTGACCGGCTTGGCGCTGGTCTTGCGCTGCTGGCGCGGCGGGGACGAGCCGGCATCCGCGGTCGTGGCAGCCGTGGTGGCGGGGGCAGTG
>NZ_JAMXRY010000083.1:0-11729 GCF_024124525.1 Halomonas sp. OfavH-34-E
GCCGCCACCAGCGGGCGTGGGCCGAAGCGCCGGGGCGAGGCGGCAGCGCCGATGGCCGCAGGAGTCATGTTGCGCGGGGGCGTGGTACGGAGGAAAGGGGACTTGGTGTGCATGCGGAACTCCCATCATTGTTGTGCCGCTTAAAGCGGAATCTTGTTGCGGGTGTCACATCTTGATCGTCATTGGCTGGCGAGCGCCGTCAGGTCCGACCCGCCATGTGACTCACTCTCCCCCGTCGAGCATCGACGCCATAGGACCAGTGGCCCCACATCGATTGGGCCAGGCACCCGCGAGCCCTCGACAAGACGTCGACGCTGTAAGATCGTAGGCGGGCGTGGCCGCCAGGCCTGGGCCACGCCGGAACTCGTCCAACAACCACCATCCGGGAACCCGTCGTCGGTATGAGCGCCCCCCTGTTTCGACTCGACGCAAAGCGTCAGGAAAGCCTTCAGTGCCAGCTTCGCGAGCAGATCGCCCACGCCATCCTCGAGGGGCACCTGCCCACCGGTGAGGCGCTGCCTTCGAGCCGCAAGCTCGCCAAAGAGCTGGGCGTGGCCCGCAACACGGTGATGATCGCCTACGAGCAACTCCTGGACGACGGCTACCTGGTCGCCCGGGAGCGCAGCGGCTACTTCGTCAATCCGGATATCCTCGCCGGACGCGTCACGCCCCCGGCCGACATCGCCCTCCCAGCCGCCAGCGCCACCTCCCACTCCGGTACAGCGACGCCCTGGGACGAGCTGTTGACGATGCGACCCTCGCGCCAGCCGACCATCGTCAAGCCGGCCAACTGGCTCGACTACGACTACCCCTTCCTCTACGGCCAGATCGATCCCAACCTGTTTCCCACCCAGCACTGGCGGGAGTGCAGCCGCGACTCGGTCAGCGTGCCGGCCATCCGCCGCTGGTCGGCAGACCACCTGAGCGAAGACGACCCGCTGCTGATCGAACAGATCCACCAGCGGCTGCTGCCCCGCCGTGGCGTCTGGGCCCGGCCGGAGGAGATCCTGATCACCGTGGGCGCCCAGCAGGCGCTATGGATCACCGCCATGCTGATCCTGGGGACGGGTCGACGCTTCGCCATGGAGAACCCTGGCTACGTCGACATGGTCAATATCGCCCGCACCTTCACCGACGATATCGTCGCGGTGGACGTGGACGACCAGGGCCTGGTGATCGATCAGCGCCTGGCCGATTGCCACCTGGCCTACGTCACCCCGAGCCACCAGTCGCCCACCGGCGTGACCCTGCCGATGCAGCGCCGCCGCGACTTGCTCGACAGCGCCAGCGCCAACAACTATCTGGTCATCGAGGACGACTACGAGAGCGAGACCAACTTCGTCGACAACCCGACGCCGGCACTCAAGAGCCTCGATAGCGATGGCCGGGTGATCTACGTGGGCAGCCTGTCCAAGACCCTGGCGCCGGGCCTTCGGCTCGGCTACATGGTGGCGCCCCCCGCCTTTATCGCCGAGGCGCGCGCCCTGCGCCGGCTGATGCTGCGCCACCCCGCCACCAACAACCAGCGCAGCGTGGCGCTGTTTCTCGACCGCGGCTACCACGACGCCCTGCTGCGCCAGATACGCCAGACCTACCAGCGCCGCTGGCTGTTGATGCGTGACGCCCTCGAGTCCCACCTGCCCGAGCTGCGTATCCGCTCCACCTTCGGCGGCTCCTGCTTCTGGCTGGAGGCCCCCGCCGACACCGATGTGTCACTGCTGAAACGGCTTGCCGAGGAGCACAGCATCCTGATCGAGAACGGCGAGGTGCACTTCCTGACCCCGGCGCCTCGCCCCACCCTTAGGCTCGGCTTCTCGGCCATCGACGAGACCCGCATCGAGCGTGGCATCGAACGCCTGGCGGCCCTGCTGCCCCAGGCACGTCGCACCAACTGAATCCGGGAGGCGCTGGACTAGCGCCCGATCGGTGCCATCGGCGCCGTATCAGTCTCGCTGTCGAGCTGCGCAAGCTCCTCCATCAACCGGGTAAAGCGTTCTCCCCGACGCCCGATGCACACCAGCACGGCGCCGGTGGCGGGCGGCCCGTGGCTCTGCCAGGCGAGGCGCTGCCCGCTCAACTGCAGACTTCGCCATTCTTCCCCGTCCGCCAGCCGACAGCGGACAAAACCCTTGGCGCGAAACAGGCAGTCGCGGTAGCGCTCGAGCAGCACTTGCAGCTCCTCGGCCACCAGGGAGTGGCGAAGGTGCAGGGTGGCATCGGTCAGCCCCGAGTGTCGGGCACGCACGGCGAACGGCTCCGCCGATGCCTTGGCGCCATTTCCCTGCCAAAAGGCCGGGCCAGAGGACGTCGTCCTGGACGACGCGGGAGCGACTTGTACCGGCTCTGTCGCCACCGCCGCACCAGGGGCGAGCTGGCCCAGCCACCCGAGCAGCTGGTCGCGCGCGCTGTCCTCTTGGGGCAGACGATTGACCAGCAGACGATGGGCGGCGTGCACCTGGGCGCGCCATAGCTCCCCCACCTGGGCGTCCAGCGCCAGACGGCCAGCCTGGCTCGCATCCACCAGTACCACGATATCGGCAAGCTCAAGCCCCGGCGCCAGCCTGGCGATATCGGCGATCCGTTGAGGATTGGCCACGCCGCTGGCCTCGATCAGAATTTCCGTTGGCCTGGCCTTGAGTCGCAGCGCCTGGGACAGCTGCTCGGCCAGGGTGCCCCCCAGGGTGCAGCAGACGCAGCCGTTGGACAGCGACAGCACTCGATCATCGCGGTAGTCGATCGCCGCTACATCGACGTTCACCTCGCCGACGTCGTTGACCAGAATCAGAGCATCCTCGATATCCCCCGACGCCAGCCGACGGTTGAGATAACTGGTCTTGCCCGCCCCCAGGAAACCTGCGATCACCGTCACCGGCACCCGATCATCACACCTCATGCACCTGTCCTCCCGACACCGTGGCGTGTACCCGGATGTGTCGCAGATCCTGTGCTGAAACTTGCAATGGGTCGTCGTCCAGTACCGCCATATCGGCAAACTTGCCGACGTCCAGGCTACCCACACGGTCGTCCATGCCCAGCGTGATGGCAGCGCCCAGGGTGATCATTTCCAGTGCATCTTCCACGCTCACCGCCTCATGGTGACCCAGCGTCTGGCCACTGGCGCTCTGCCGGTTGACCGCACACCAGGCGGTGAACAGCGGCCCCAGCGGGGTCACCGGCGCATCGCTGTGGATGGCGGTGACGATGCCCAGTCGGCGGGCCGAGGCCAGCGGCTCCAGGCGCTGGCAGCGCGTCGGTCCCAGGGTGCGTTCCAGGTGCACATCACCCCAGTAGTAGAGATGATTGGCGAACATGTTCAGGCACAGTCCAAGACGGGCAGCGCGACGTAGCTGGGCATGGTCGATGATCTGGCAGTGCTGCAGGGTATGGCGGTGATCGAAACGCGGCCACAGGGTCAGCGCCTCCTCCAGGGCGTCCAGCATCAACTCCACGGCCTCGTCACCGTTGGTGTGAATGTGCAGTTGAAGCCCCGCCTGGTGGTAGGCGTGTACCAGCGCCACCAGTCCCTCTGGCTCGGCGTTCCACAGCCCGTTGGGATGACCGTCATGGTAGTGGGGCCACTTCAACCGCGCGGTATAGCCCTGGATCGAGCCGTCGGTCATCAGCTTGGCCGGGCCAAACACCAGCCGCTCATGGCTGTGGCCCATCGCCGCCTGGAGCCGCGCGATGCCCTCCTCGGCCGACCACGCCAGCACCCCCATGGCCGGCACCAGGCGCACCGGAAAATCGGCCTCCCGGGTCACCTCGACCATCGAGGCGATGGCGTCATCGCTCAAGGGGTTGTACAGATCGGTGATGGTGGTGACGCCCTTGGCCGCCGCGATGGCACCGTAGCGCCTGAGCACCTCGGGTGACGCCACCGCCTCGAACAGATTCCTGCCAAGGGCATCGAACACCACGAACATGGCGGCCATTTCCTGGAGCTCGCCATTGGGCTGGCCGTCCTCGTCGAGCATGATGCCCTCGACCCGCGGCCCCTCGCTGATGCCGGACAGTGCCAGCATGGCCGAATTGACGGTCATCACGTGCAGGCTTGCGTGCAGCACCACCAGCGGTCGATCTCCCACCGCCTCGTCGAGCTGGTGGCGATTCAGGCGCTGGCCGGGAAAGTAGACCGGATCAAAGCCCCAGGCGACCAGCGGCTCGCCCGGCGGCAGGCTATCTGCATGCTGGCGCAGCCGTGCCTGCATCTCGGCGACGCTCTTCAGCCCCGGCCACTCCTTGCCCTCGGCATCGACCCGACTGAAATACCCGAGATAGAGGTAGTCCCACATGGCGCCTTCCAGGGCGTGGCTATGGCCTTCGACGAAACCCGGCAGGATCACCTTGTCGGCAAAGCGATCATCGATGCGGGCGTCGGGCGGCATCGCTTGCGCATCCCCCACCGCCAGGATGCGATCTCCCTGCACCGCGACATGGGTCGCCTCGGGCTGGGACGGATTCATGGTCAGGATGCGTCGAGCGGGATAGACGGTGATGCTCATCAGGAGGCAGCTCCCTTGCTGATGGTGGGCGAGGAGGCGGAGGCTGAGTCTGACTGGGCGGCGGCATGGCCTTGGGTGGGAACACCCTCGGCCCAGCCCGACGAGGGCGATGAGGCTCTGCCGTGCCGCCCCCACATCAGCATCAGCGGGATGCAGGCGATCAGGGCGATGGCGGTGCCGCCGAACACCAGCAGATAGATCGCCGGCGTCAGCGACGGCACGATAGGAGCGAAGATCATCAGGATGTGCAGGTTGACCACCACGATGGCCAGATTGAAGAAGGCCAGCTCCTTGGGCACCGAGGTGGAAAAGTCGGCGTCCATCATGCGCAACAGCAAGAGCCCGGTACCGGTGGAGCCACAGCAGCAGCCAAACGAGGTCACGGTACGCTCTGGTCCCAGATTGCCGCTCAACCGCCCGATCAACAGACAGCCCACCAGGGTGGCGATCGTCACCGTCACGGTCACGGTCACCAGCAGGATAGGCGCCAGCAGCGCGTAGAGCACCGCGAACTGGATGCTCATGAGGGTTCCCACCACCATGAAGTCCACCGCGCTGCCGGTGATCCGCTTGAGCGTCTCGTCATCGACACGGTGGGAAAGCCCGAGCCGATCGATCACCATGCGCATCAGCACGCAGACACCCAGCCCGTGCAGAAAGAACAGGTTGTGGCTGAACAGCACCCCGACGTTGATGCCGAACGGCGAGGCATTGCCGATGATGCCCTGCACGAAGGTCAGCCACAGGTGGGTGATCACGTAGGCGATGGCAAGCAGGCCCAGATGGTAGGCCAGCGAATCCAGATTGCCCGGGTGCGACACCATGCGCCCCATCCCGGGAGCCTGCTGGTTGCCCTCGTCGTCGCCCGCCCGGGTAAAGAAGCCCAGGCGAAAGTTGTCATCCAGGCGCGAGGCACGATTGGCGTTCAACCCCTTGGTCAGGTAGCGCCGGGCAAGCGGCACGCCCAGGGCAAACGCCATCAAGAATCCCAGTGAGGCATAGATCAGTCCCACCTGGGCGGCATTGGCGATGCCGTACTCGGTCTCCCAGATGGTGCCGTAGGTCAGCGCCTGGCCCGGCCCCTGGGTAAAGCCGTGGGTCACGATGGCTCCCAGAAATCCGCTGACGTCGCTGCCGGTCACGGCGTCGTAGCCGGTCACCACCAGAAAGCCGATGGCACCTTGCATGCCCAGGCTGATGCTCCAGGCAAGCGTCAGCCAGAGCCCGCCGCGCACAATACTGCCGCCACCACCGGGCGCGTCCTGGCGACCACCCCCGGTAAGGCACAGCGACATGAAGCTCAGGGTGAAGAAATGAAAGGTCAGAGCGGTGAAGTCGGCGGGTGAGTAGCCCGGCAGCAGATCCAGCGAAAGCGCCAGGAAACCGATCAGGCCGCCGACGATGCTGGCCGGAACCAGCGAGGCCCGAAGCCAGCTCAGCCGGCTTCTCAGCTGGCTGCCGACCCACAGCATGAGGGCAAGCAGCGCGAAGGCGATCACCCCGTGAAAGGAGTCTTGCATGATGGAGTCACCTCGACGTTGTCGTTGTTGGAAGTGAAGCGAACACTTCCAGCCTAGGCACGCCATCGTTGCGCGTATAATATCATTTAACGTTCACTTGATACCTGTGAGGCATCAATGCGCATCGAGCTTCGCCACCTTTACGCCTTTGTCGCCGTGGCCGACAGCCTGCACTTTCGCCGCGCCGCCGAGCGTCTCAACGTCGCCCAGCCGGCGCTGAGCCGCACCATCGCTCAGCTCGAGGACGCCATCGGTGAAGCGCTGTTCGTGCGCAACAATCGTCAGGTCCGCCTCACCGATCCGGGACGCATCATGCTCGAGGAGAGCCGCCAGATACTGCGCCAGGTCGATGATGCAGTGCTCAAGACCCAGCGAGCGGGCCGTGGAGAACTGGGCCGGCTGGCCATCGGCTACACCGACTTCGCCATCACCGGTGAGTTGCCGGCACTATTGGACGACTTTCGCCGCCAGAATCCGGACATCCACTTCGACCTGAGCTTCGGCTCCACCGCCCAGCAACTCGACGAGTTGACCGAGGGACGCCTGGACTTCGGCTTCGTTACCGGCCCGGTGCTGACCCCGGGGCTGCGTTCCCGCCCCATCCAGCGAGATCGCTTTATCGCCGCGGTCGGTGACAACCACCCGTTGGCCGGGCGCAAGAGCATCCGGCTGGAGGAGTTGGCCCGGGAGCCGTTCATTCTTGGCGCCCGCAGCATGTGGCTGCACTTTCGCCAGATGCTCGAGCAGATCTGTCGGCAGGCGGGCTTCGAACCCCATGTTGCCCAGGAGACCTTCAACAGCGAGACCATGTTTGCCTTTGTCGCCTGCGACTTCGGCGTCACCGTGCACCTGGAGTGCGCCACCAACTATGTGCGCAAGGGCGTCACCCTACTGCCGCTGGAGGGGGTAAAGGAGTGCCTGGTCACCGAGGTGGCCTGGCGGGAAGACGGCGTGACAGCGGTTCAGCAGGCCTTTCTCGACCGCCTCGACAAGATGCTGCCACCGGAGGAAGTGAAGTAGCGGCAGCACCCGCCGCAGCACCATAGACATTGAAAAGCCGCGACCCCAAGGTCGCGGCATCGTCGTGAGGGTTACCCCTATCCAGAACGGGACCGATCAGGTTCAGAGCACCTCGTCCTTGAAGTAGTAGTAGCGATAGAGGAAGCGCTGGCCGAATCGGCGAAAGGGGGCGAAGGCCTCCGACTCGATACGTTCGCGCAGGTTGGGAAAGGGCAGCTTCGAGGTGAAGATCGGCAGATCCAGCGACCTGCCCTCCCCTGCGATCCACTGGGCCAGGCGCTTGCCGGCCTGGGCCGAGTACATCACTCCGTTGCCGCCATAGCCCAAGGCGTAGTAGACGCTCTCCTTCGGGTCCGGCTGATGGATGCGCGGCATCATGTCGTGGCTGACGTCCACCCAGCCCCACCAGGAGTAGTCGATCTCGATGCCGGCGAGCGCCGGGAACTTGCGCTCCAGATCGCCCCTGAGTACCGCCGCGTAGCGCTCCCTGGGGGCATCGCGGCCGCTGATGGCGCTGCGACTGCCGATCTGCACGCGGTTGTCCGGCAGCAGCCGATAGTAGTGGCGCAGGATTCGGGTGTCGGTCAGCACCTGTCGGGTGCGGAAACCGGTTGCCTCAATCTCGGCCTCGGTCAGCGGCCGAGTGACCATGGAGTTCGACAGAATCGGCAGCAGCCGGTTCTTGAGGTGGGGGCTCAGCTGACCGGTGACGTAGCCGCCGGTGGCCATGCCCACCGCCCGCGCCTTGACCACGCCGCCTGGCGTGCGCAGATGGTGCACGTCGCCATGGGTCTCCCAGCCAAGCACCGGGCTCGCAGGGTGGATCTTCACCCCCAGGGCGCGCGCCTTGCGATGGTAGCCGAAGGCCAGCTTGGCGGCGTGGATACCGATGCCCTCGGGCTCGTGCATGGCGCCGGCCGCCTCGCTGTCGCCCACCCACTCACGCTTGACGGTGTCGCCGTCGATGATGCGAGCGTCGTAGTCGAAGGTCTCGCGCAGAAGCCGCGCCTCCTTCTCCAGGCTCGGCATCACCCTATCCTTGTGGGCGATATACAGGTGCCCGCCGGGCTGCGGGTCGCAGTCGATATCGGCGATCAGCGACTTGAAGGTCTGCATGCCCTCGACACACTCGCGGTGCAACTTGAGCGCGGTATCGAGGCCATAGCGCTGGATCCACTGAGACCGCTTGAGTCGCCCCGAGGCGCATTGGGCCTGGCCGCCATTGCGGGTGCTGCATCCCCAGCTGACGCGGTTGGCCTCGAGCACCGTGGCCTTGATGCCGTAGCGCTCGGCCAGAAAGATCGCCGCCGTCAGGCCAGTGAACCCGGAGCCGATGATCACCACGTCGGCGTCGGTGTCCGCCACGATCGGGCCATCGTCGGCCGGGGGCTCGCCGGCGGTGGCGATCCAGTAGGTCGGCGCATAGTCACAGCCGGTACCGACCTGCCTGGCGGTCAACGGGTCATAGGCGGGATCATAGGGGGCCTGGGCCGGAGTGGCCCGGGCGGCATCGTCCGACGAAGCGGCCAGCGGGGTCTGTAGATCCAGCATGTCGAAGCTCCCGAGTCAGGTATCCGAGGTCGCTCAGCCGTTGTTGACCGGCGTGGCGGGGCGCTGCTTGCGGTAGGCGTTCTTCACCGCGATCTTGCCGTCACGGAAGGTGAAGGCGTCGATCATCCGCGCCTCGGAGCGCATGCCATCGGCGGTGGTGCCGCTATAGGTGCTTTCGCTGTAGCCGCGATCTCCCACGACCTGATGCACGCCGTCGAGCCATTGGGCGTCCGGCGCGTTTTCCCAGGCGGCACGCAGCCCGGCGCGAACCTCCTGCTGACCACGAAAGGTCTTGCCGAGCAGGTCTGGACCTGCGACTGCATGAAATTCGCAGTCGTCGGTCATCATCGACATCACCGCATCGATATCGTGACGGTTGAGGGCGTCGGCGAAGTCGGCGAGAAACTGGGCGTCGGGCTGGCTCATGGTGAGACTCCTTGTTATTGGCAGCGCGGGCGGGGTGTCGCCCACGCTGTGTCAGCAAAGTGGTGGCGAGGCGCAGCGCGCCTCGACTCACCTTGAGCCTATAGGGGCCGGTCGTCTGCCACTTAGCACCAGTTGCCCGCCGTCGATTGGGCCAGCCCCGACATGGACGTCGAGCCAGGGGTAGAGACAGGGCCCGCCGGCTCTTCGCGCTGGATGCGATAGGGGGCCGGATCCACGCAAGGGGTGCGCCCCAGCATCAGCTCGACGCCCAACCGCGCCGCCGCCGGCGCCAGCACCAGGCCGTTGCGAAAGTGCCCGGCATTGACGTGGAGGCCACGACATCCTGGCACCTCACCGATAAAGGGTATCCCCCCGGGGGAGCCGGGACGCAGGCCCGCCCAGTGGTGCTCGATCGACGCCCGGGCGAGCGCCGGCAGCAGGCGCACGGCACTGCGATACAGCGACACCCGGGCCTCGCTGGTGGTGCGCTTGTCGAAGCCTTGATGCTCAAGGGTGGACCCCACCAGGATGCGGCCATCACGCCGTGGAATCAGGTAGCGCCCATCGGCCAGCACCACCCGCGACAGCGGCCGCGGCGTGCCGGGAGCCGGCCGCAGCACCATCATCTGGCCCTTGACCGGTGCCACCGCCATGCCGACCCCGAGGTGCTTGAGCAGGGCACCGCTCCAGGCGCCGCCGCATACCAGCACCCTGGACGCGGTGAGCACGCCGGTGGCGGTGTCGACGCCCTGGATCTGCCCGGCCACGACCTTGAAGCCGGTCACCTCACAGCCCTCGCGCAGCTCGACCCCCGGATGCCGCTCGAGCCGCGCACGCAGGGCACGGCCCAGGCGCGGATTGCGCAGACTACCCAGGGTCGGCATCCACAGTCCGCCCTCGCCCTGGCGGACCCAATGGGTGTCGGCCAACGCCGGCTCCATTCGGCGGATGGCGTCGGCGTCGATGTCCTCGAGCGGCTTGGCCTGACACCTGGCCCAGCGACGCGCCGCGTCGGCATCTTCCACCGCCAGGTACAGAAGCCCGTGTCGGCTGAACTGAGGGTCGACGCCGGTGGTCTCTCTGAGTTCATCGCAGAGCCCCGGATAGACCTCTTCCGATAGTGCCGACAACGCCGACACCGGGGCGCTGTAGCGCCAGGGGTAGAGTGGCGAGACGATACCGCCACCGGCCCAGGAGGCCTCCCGGGCACAGCGCCCACGCTCCACCTGGGTCACCGAAAGCCCCGCCTCGGCCAACTGCCAGGCACTCATCAGGCCGATGACCCCGCCGCCCACCACCACTACATCGCTCATGCTCGCCTCCTCGCTCGTCTGCCCATGTCCATTCAGCGCCGCTGTCGCGACCGCTGCCACCGCCGTTATCACCGCTGTTATCACCGCCAAAGGCCAATCGTCGCAGCGACACAAGATCAATCAAATCTCATTTTTCGATACAATTTGCGTTATTTTTTAAAACAGGTCTATAGTGACGACACACCTTTCCACCGCGTTTCAGGATTGACGACCATGGCCGACGCCTCACCCCTGCTCGACGACGCCCTCCCCGCCCAGCGTTGGCACAGCGCCCGGGAAATCTTCGGCATCGACTCCGACCTTCAGGTCCCGGTGTTCGAGACGCGCGACGACCATGTGCCGGCCATCGATGACGCCTATCGCTTCAACCCCGACGTGACCCTGGCGATCCTGGCCGGTTTCACCCGCAACCGCCGGGTGATGGTTCAGGGCCTGCATGGCACCGGCAAGTCGACCCATATAGAGCAGGTGGCCGCCCGCCTCAACTGGCCATGCGTCAGGGTCAACCTGGACGGCCATATCAGCCGCCTCGACCTGGTCGGCAAGGACGCCATCGTCATTCGCGACGGGGTCCAGGTCACCGAGTTTCAGGAAGGCATCGTGCCCTGGTCGCTGCAGCGCCCGGTGGCGCTGATCTTCGACGAGTACGACGCCGGGCGTCCCGACGTGATGTTCGTAATCCAGCGCATTCTGGAGCGCGACGGCCAGTTCACCCTGGTCGACCAGAACCGGGTCATCAGCCCGCATCCGATGTTTCGTCTGTTCGCCACCGCCAATACCGTGGGGCTGGGCAACCAGGACGGCCTCTACCAGGGCACCCAACTGCTCAACCACGCCCAGGTGGACCGCTGGAACATCGTCGCCAAGCTCGACTACCTGCCCCGCGACGAGGAAGTGAAGATCGTGCTCGCCCGGGTGCCGAGCAAGGACAACGAACGTGGCCGACGCCACATCGACGCCATGGTGGCGGTGGCCGAACTGACCCGTAAGGGCTTCGCCAACGGCGACCTGTCGACGCTGATGTCGCCGCGTACCGTCATCACCTGGGCCGAGAACTGCGAGATCTTCCGCGACCCGGCGCTGGCCTTCCGGCTATCGTTTCTCAACAAGTGCGACGAGCACGAACGGCCCCTGGTCGCCGAGTTCTACCAGCGCTGCTTCGATGCCGAACTCAGCGAATCCGTGGCCAGTGTGTCGTCAGACGACGATTCACAGGCCAGCGATTCACTGGACAAGAAAGCAGACGCCGGGGAGGCGCCATGAGCGCAGCGGGCGAGGCGGCGCTGGCGCTCGCCCGCCAGCGCCGCCAGCAGTACCTGGAGGAGCTGGAAGCCGCCGTGCTGCGCGCCCATACCGGTGAGCACGACTGGTTCTACGCCGGTCGCAGGCTCTACCGA
>NZ_JAMXRY010000084.1:0-9927 GCF_024124525.1 Halomonas sp. OfavH-34-E
CAAAATATCACTACGCTATGAAATATCCCGGCGCCGCCGCGGTTTCTGGGTGTCCAGGCACAAAAAACCCCGCCGTAGCGGGGTTCGAGTGTCGGGCGGCTCGCCTGGTGAGGGGGAGGCGGGCCGGTATCAGGGCGTCTGCTGGTACTGCTGCACGATCGCCTGACGCTCGTCGGCCTGGCGGCGCTGACGGGTCTGGTGGGCGTGGCGCTCGATCTGCACGTAGGTGAACAGGCACACGCCGGCCATGAACACGGCGAACGCTAGGGTCATCCAGCCAAATGGCGTCATGGGGCGTCTCCTCGGGCAATGGGCGGTGGTCCTTAGCCTAGCACCCTCGGCGTGGGCGTCGTAGCGGAGGGCCTACGAGAAAGCCCCCCAAATGGGGGGCTGGTGAATCGCCTCAAACGAGGCGTTGCATGGTCCTCCATGTCGGATCGCACGGCCGGTCTTGCGCGGTGCGAATTGGGGTGAAGTATCCAGGGGCCAACCTGGAACGGTCTCATCCAGCGCTACGGTGCCACCCGTATTGCTGCTTCTAGAGTGCGCTACTTGCTTGCTGCCATGGGACGTACTCCCACGACTCGCTGGCATCTTTCGTGTGCCCTGGTGGTCCAGGAACTCGCTGAGGGCTTCGACCATATCGCCGCACAGCTCAGACACTACTCAACGCCGCTCCCACCCATAGCCTCACCGGTGCCACCCGGATCATTGGCCGTAGGGTTTCCCACGTTAGTCACGCGCTACTGCGTGCCATACCGCCACTGTGCTCCGTCATCAGGATCGCTAGTGCTAAGCACCTCACCGGCGTTGCCGGTTTTCCCAGGCCCAAGATTCCAAAACGGCTCTGCTACTCCCTGATCACTTCCTCACACATGGCCAGCTCCCGAAGAGCATGGCTGTATGACACTCCGAACAGCACCCTCGCGGGGTGCCGTTAGACGCTTGAGCTATTCGTCGACCCATCCCGCTTGCGCGAGATGGTGCCGCTGAACCGATCCTTTCGGCTGTTCAGCTCACCAGGGTTTCCCCTGGTGCCGCGCCCACGTCTTCGGCATGCGTTCGACGGTCACCCGCCGCCCACCGGTGGGACTGGCTACCCACTTTCACAGCGTGACAGGGTCAGGTCCGGTTACCCGGCTGCCCGTGTCCGTGTCGCCCAATCCCCGGTGCCCTGGATTGGGTCGAACAGGCCATTTCAGGCCTGAGCGCCCATTGCCTCGCAGCGAGCGGAATTACCCGCACTGCGCGACGGCGAGTTGGTCGTGGTTGGCACCCACGACCAGCAGCAAACAAGGGGGTGGCAGCCCCTCGCGTGAGGGGCTGGCACACCCCGAGGTTTGGCACTCGCGGATAGGTAGGGGCGGCACTGACGTTAACGGGCCGCCTCTGGCCGCGGCGCCCTTGGAATCTTTTATATGCGTGCTCTCCGCGCCGTTAATCATGTTATTCATGCCCATGGTGTCACCGCGCGCCCTACCTCCCCGTGTCAGCTCACCGGGAGGTCACATGGGATCGATACGTCACAAGAGCGCTGCCATGCAGCGCGTGCAGGATCTGGTTCGCCGCGGCTACGTCCGGTGGACCGCGGGGGTAGTGCCGCGGGAGAAGGCCGCCCGTCTGGCGGCCAAGTTTGCTGCGCGATATGGCACAGCCGCCGACCGAAATGAGCGGCGTCGTCGTCGCCGGCATGGCGCCGGCAACGGCTTCCTGGTGGTCTACTTGCCACCGCGTCAGCCCTATGCGGTGTGGTGGCTGCTGGTCGATGACGAGCACCCTGCGCAGCACTACGAGGATCTGCGGGATGCTCAAGAGGTGCGGATTACCATGCCCAACCCGTACTGGTGCCCGGAGGTATGGCGGGAGGATTACGAGCTGGTTCGGCTGGATGACCGCTGGACCTGGCGGATGGTGGAGGCGCGTCGAACTGAGTGGCAAGCGCGCCTCCGAGAGGCGGTGCGGCAGCCCGATCGCGACACTCGCCACCTACAGGTGCGACAGGCGGTCTACAGTCTTCGCAAGCTGCCGGGATTCCGCGGGGTGAGGCAGGATGCACACGGCCTGATCCGGCTGCTGAAGAGCGACTGGAAGCGTGTGCGTCACAAGGCCGAGCCGTTGCCGGCGACGCCCCGGCTGCCGCCCTATGTGCGGCGAGTGCCGCATGCGTGAGGTAGGTGGGAATGCTGAACCGAAACGCATCAGTGAGGTGGGGATATGAGTGATACCAACGGAGTGAGGGAAGAGCGCGTCCCCCTCAACCTGCGTGTTGAGCGCCGCAGACTGAATCTGATCGACAGGGCCGTGGCCGAGGTGGGAGGTGATCGAACAGGTTTCATCGTTGACGCAGCGTGCCGTCGCGCCGAGGATCTCCTTCTGGACCGGTGCCTGTTCCGTGCCGACGAGGAGGCCTTTGCGGCCCTGGACAGGGCCCTGGAGCCAACCGCCGAGAGCAACGAGGCGCTGGCAGCTTTGATGAGGCGAGAGCGTTGTTGGCCGGAATAGGTGGGAACGTTGCATCGTTTGGTTTGGTTCTACGAGGCCTCCCAAGGGGCATTCCGCCCCTCTTTCTCCATATTTAATTAGCCTAGTTGGATGACAAAAAGCTATTGCTGTCTATTATATCTCTTGATGCTAGAAATAAAATTTGAAACAAATACAAGGATAACACCCAGCATGCCTCCAAGGACTAAGCTAAGGGCAATTATTAATGAAGATTTTGGGGAATCCGGCCCGTTGGGCTGGTAGGCCCAATTAACCGCCGAAACAACATCGACCTCATCGGGAGAAACTATGCTCGCGGATAGAATCTCATTCTGAGATCTAAGGTTGTTGTATTCCTCAATAAACGGAGTCTGGTTTTCTCGCTCAGCTATAGCCTCAATTGTCCTGTTGTTCCTAAGTTGTTGGAGCTGGCTTTCTATGTTCCTGATTTCTGCTGTCTTAGCGTCTTCTTCGAGGTTCTGTTCCATCACCTCACGCTCTGCGCGAAGAGTCTCAGTGCCCATGAAGTAAAGTGGTAGGCCTCCTTGTGAGTTTATCTCTGCATAAATGACATCCCGGTCTTGAGTTTGTCTTCCTAGGTCTCTAGGGGTAGTGGGCTTTTCGATGCCTAGACGAGAAGCAATCTGCTCGGCATTTTCAAGAATCCGAATCCTTTCTGCGCGAGAATAAATCACAGATTGTTTTTCTGCTTTTAGGCGATCTTCTAGCTCTGCAATTCTTATTCTGTCATCTTCTTTCAGTCTTTCTATGCGTGCGGAAATATCATCTTGATGAGATCTTAGGTGCGCATCCATCTTCGCTCTGTTTCGATCAATTGCATCTTCAACGGTACGGGTAGCCCTGTCTACGAGGGTCTTTGCATACATTCCCTCTGTCCATATAAAATACTCGTTGAGGACTTTCGGGCCGTCCGTTTTTTCAGTGTATTGAAGTGACAGGGTACGAGAGGTCTCATTATCTCCAGGTGTGTTTATATTAAACCGATCAAAAAAGAAAGACCTAATCTGAGAGTCGGAGTCTAAATCGTCTTGTGTTATAGAGTTGATAACATCGGGATTTTCTTCGTGGAAAGACTTGAAGCTTTCATAGCTTGAGAGTCGTTGACTGAATTCTTCAAGGGCCTGAGATTCTGAATAGTTGGTCCCCGGCATACTGTTGAGGACGTTAAGCCCGCCGGTTGTGGCAGAGTAAGATATATCGGTTGAGTATGTCGGGGTGGATATGACATAAATGTATAAAATGCCAAGCAGAGCACAAAAAATAATGCTTGCTGCTATCCATTTCCATCCAGTATAGATTGCGAGTGCGATATCTCTCAAATCTATTTCGTCATCTCTTCTTTCGTTATACGCGGCGTAGTTTTCGGGAGCGTTCATTCTTGCTCCTTAGATTTTGCAACGAGGATATAGGATAGGGACAGAAAATGTACTGATAGGAAAATAGAGGTTCCAATCACAGGTGAGCTGTCACTGGTAGTGCTTAAATATGCGTAATATCCAGATGATAAAAGTAGAAGTGAGAATATTAAGAACGGTCGCCACATTTTAGAGTAAATGAGGGCAAAACCAGGGACCGCAATTGATGTGGGGGTTAATAAAGCTGCTTCTAACAGCTTTCCTGCTGTTTCTTTGCTCATCCTAGTTCCTGCGCACAGAGTAAGGTTTATAAATAATCATTAATTTATATTATAAGTATAATGCTTGATTAGCTAATTATATCATCCTCTAAGCATTTTTTGGATAGGTCGAACGGGATCAGGGGACCGGAAAGGGCTATTCATTCAGGATGGATCAAGCTCTGCTGAGGGAAGGGGCCGGTTGGAGGGCATGAACCGGCTTCGACTGGGCAATTTTTTCCCTTGTCTGCGGGTATTTGTCTGAAAAAAGGGTCGTTTTCTTTACATGCGCCGCCCTGGTCTCCAGAGCGGCGTTTTTCGGTGGTTTTGCGTAAAGAAATAGCGTAAATATATCTATGTAAAGAAAATGAGCGTTTTCCATTGATCAGTGGGGCGGGGATGACCAAGCGAAGCGATACGCTGCATGAGTGGCTGCCAATGCCCAATACCATTGACCCAGAAGGGCGCCATGCCGTCGCCGTCTGGCGGGCGGCTATCGGGCTGTTTGAAGGGGATCGCGGCGCGGCGGAGCGCTGGTTGCATCAAGAGGTCATGGGGCTTGGGGGGAAGCGCCCCGTCGATGTGATGCGGGCAGACCCTCAGCAGGTGCTGGACCTAATAGGCCGGATCGAGCATGGAGTTCATACCTGACCCGACCCTGATGAGGACGTGGCTGAGAGCTGGTTGGTGACAAGGGGGCACGATGACACAAGCAAGTGGAGAGCAGGCGCCCAGGGCTGGCGATACCGGCCCGCTGGAGCGCTTAAGGGCTTCGGTGAGCAAGTACATTGCACCGTTCGAGCCGGTGGGCGCAGAGGACTGGAAGGCACTGGGCCTCGAGGATGACACAGCCACTCAGGGAGGAGGCGCATGATTATCGGCTACGCCCGCGTCAGCACTCAGGACCAGAACCCACAGCTGCAGCGTGATGCCCTTGAGGAGGCCGGCTGTGAGCAGGTCTTCGAGGAGCGTGTCACTGGCACCAAGCGAGAGCGTCCCGAGCTGCAGGCCTGCCTGCGCACTCTGCGCGACGGCGACACCCTGGTGGTGTGGAAGCTTGATCGGCTTGCTCGCTCACTCAAGGATCTGGTGGAGCTGATTCACGAGCTGAACGAGCGCGGTGTGGGCTTCCGATCGCTCACCGAGGCGATCGATACCACCAGTGCCGGGGGTAAGCTGGTGTTTCACATCTTCGGCGCGCTGGCGGAGTTCGAGCATAGCCTGATTCGAGAGCGCACTCTGGCTGGCCTGGCAGCGGCTAGAGCCCGCGGCCGAAAAGGAGGGCGCCGTCCGGTCATGTCAGCCGCCGACGTGCGCAAGGCGGCCGCGATGCTGGTCGATCCTGAAATCACCAAGACCGAGGTGGCCAAGCATTTCGGTGTTAGCCGGGTGACGTTGAATGCCTCCCTAGAGCGCGAAGGGCTCGCCAGGGCTGCGAACCACCCCAAGCTCGAGCAGCTACTGGCCCAATACGACCCCCACGCTCCCGAGTTGGAAGGGCTGCGAGCCTGGCTAGAGGCGCCGGCTGTGGGGCGCGAAGAACTATAGGGGCGGATTAGGCAGCTTAGCGTCACCTCTGCCCCTACCTATTCCTGAAGACCTACAGAGATCCAGCCCTGGGCATGATGCTCTGGCACATCAAAGCATTGACAAAGCGTCGTGATAGGACGTATCTTTGATATGTTTTTAATATTAAAAAAGGTGTTTTATGATCATCACTGTAGGCAACACGAAGGGAGGAGTTGGTAAGACTACTCTTGCAGTGAGCCTGGCGATTTCTCGAGCCTTATCTGGGCGCGACGTATGGCTGATCGATGGCGATCGGCAAGGCACAGCACAGACCGCTATCAGCATTCGTGCAGAGAGTGGGGTCAGCCCTGGTATTGCTTGTGCAACATATCCTGATGGTCCGACTCTGCGAAGCCAGGTACAGCAGCAGGTGGCCAAATTTGATGATGTCATCATTGATGCAGGTGGTCGTGATTCCACGGCTCTACGAGCTGCTTTGGTGCTGAGTGATGTGTTGTTGGTGCCCTTCGCTCCTCGCTCATATGACGTGTGGGCGTTAGAAGATATGGCGTCTTTGGTAGATGAAGCTCGTAGCGTCAGAGATGGATTACGGTCCGTCGCTGTACTGAACCTTGCGGATCCCGGCAGTAACTCGATGGACAATGCTGAAGCAGCAGAGGCGGTCGCCGAGATTCCACAGTTCGAGTATTTGGCAACGCCGATACGGAGGCGTAAAGCGTTTGCCAACGCGACAGGGGCGGGGCTGTCCGTGCAAGAAATTAAGCCGGTAGACAGGAAGGCAGTAGCTGAGCTGGAAGCACTTGTTAAAGCCCTTTTTTAATATTAAAATGATATTCTTTTTATACATAAGGTAGTGTTTATGGCTATTACTAAGCCGAAGGCAAAGCCCTCACAGACAGCTGAGTCTTTCATCTCTGGTGCGCCGGACTCGGAGACCAAGCCGAAGGGGGTGAAAAAAGGCAATAAGCGACAGATCAGCCTTACGATCACACCCTCACTGTTGGAGAGGGTAGACGAGCTAGCCGCAGAACTCGGCCAGTCCCGTGCCGCGATCATCAATATGGCAATTTATCGTGCTGTCGAGCATGGCCTCATCAAAGAGTGATCGGGGGCAGGGCATGAGCGAGGATCGCCAGAAATTCATCGAGGACAACGCCAGAGCTGGGGAAACCTGGGCAGAAGCTTCCGCACGTCTCATTCCAGACCCTGGCAAGGGCTCGAAACGCACGCGCTCCACACTGGCTCCCGAGCGTCATGTCCAGCATGACTTCTTCATTGCGGACATTCTGGAGGCGAGCCCCAAGGATGACCTCGGGAGCATGGAGCATCCGTTGTTCGCTTTGAAGTCGGGCGATACACGAAGGCGTACCTATGCGCGCAATGGCACCACTGTAACTGTGATGCCAGGTCAAGCTGGCTGTGCAACGATTCATGATAAGGACGTGTGGATCTACTGCATCAGCCAACTTGTAGAGGCGATGAACCGAGGCCGCGAGGATGTGGGGCCGGTTGTACGCTTTACGGCCTATGATTTTCTCGTGACAACCAACCGCGACACCAGTGGGCGAGCCTACCAGCGCATGGGAGACGCACTTTCGAGGTTACGTAGTACCACTATCGAAACCAACATCGAGGTGGACGGCTACCGTGAGCGGCGTGGCTTTGGCTTGGTTGACTCGTGGCGCGTCATCGAGCGTGGCCCAGGCGATCGGATGGTGGCTGTTGAGGTGCGTCTCCCTGAATGGTTGTGGCGTTCAGTTCAGGCTCTTCAGGTGTTGACCATAAGCCGAGACTACTTTCGGCTACGCAAGCCACTAGATAGGCGGATTTACGAGCTTGCCCGCAAGCACTGTGGCCAGCAGTCACGGTGGCGTGTAGGTCTCAAGGCCCTCCATGAAAAGAGTGGCAGCTCAGACACGCTGCGCAACTTCCGAGCGGCAATCAAAGTGTTGGTCAAAGCCAATGAGCTGCCTGACTACCGCGTAAAATTTGACCAAGACACTGATGCGGTGACGTTCTATGCGCGTGCTGCCAAAGGCAGCAAAGCTCAGATGGCGGATCTCGTGGCGGAGCTAGCTAAACCGCCAGAGCGTGCTCCATAGTGCAGGTGAAAGCACGATATTAAAAGCACGTGCTTTCACCTGCACTATGGACGTGAATAGGCACGTGCTTTTACCTGCGCTTGGCTTGTGAATAGGCACGTGCTTTTACCTGCGCCCACTTCGTGCTTTTACCTGCAGAAATATCACCTAAGACATTGTTTTATAATAAATTCTCAGCCCCGTAACGCGCGCGCGTCTTTAACTAAGATCTAAAAGATCTTTAACGCGCTACGCGCTCGCCTACCCTCCGCTCGTCCCTCGCTCCGCCCCCGCTTCGCGGGCCTGAACGATGGCGCGCCAGAGGCGCGGCTTGCGGGCGCTCTCGAGCCGCTACGCGGCTGCGCGCCCTAGACGGCGCAACCTGACCGCTAAAGTGCCAACCCTCGCTGGGCCGAACCCCAGCCTTGTGCGGGAACAAGGCGCTTCGCGCCTGGGTTTAGCAGGAAGGCGGTCGATTCACGCTCAGGCGGTGCCGCAAAGATCCGTGGCGCTGCCTGGGTTGAATGATATACTTGTATAGCGCCCACCCTGCCGGAGGAGAGTTCGATGCTCGCCCTACGCCTGCCCACCGAGATCGAGGAGCGCCTGGAGGCCCTTGCCAAGGCCACCGGCCGCACCAAGAGTTACTACGCCCGCGAGGCGATCCTCGAGCACCTGGATGACCTCGAGGATATCTACCTGGCCGAGAAGACCCTGGAGCAGGTCCGCCGCGGCGAGATGACGACCCACAGCCTGGACGACGTGGAGCGTGAGCTTGGCTTGGCGGATTGAACTCACCGACGAGGCGGTCAAGCAGCTCAAGAAGATCGGCCATGCCGACGCCAAGCGCATCCGGGACTACCTGCGCGGGCGGCTCCAGCCACTGGAGGATCCCCGCCAGCTGGGCAAACCGCTGACGGGCCAGCTCGGCGAGTTGTGGCGCTATCGCGTCGGCAATTATCGCGTCATCGCCAGCATCGAGGACGCCGAGATCCGCATCCTGGTGGTGCGGATCGCCCACCGCAGTAAGGTCTATCGCTGACGCTTGCCACGGGGTCTCTCCAGGGCTTGATCTACTCCCCCAGCGGCAGCTGGCCCTGATCCTCCTCCCGGTCTTTCCCCTTGCGGCTCTCCAGAGCCTCCATACGGGCCGCTAGGGCCTCACCCTGTACCTCGGCCTTGGTCCGCCCTTTTTCGGCCTCCTGGGCGCGTTTCTGGGCGTCCAGAAGCTGCTTTTCCATAGCGGCCAGGCGCTCGCGGTACTCATCACGCTGTTCGGCCAGGGCCTGCTTGTGGGCCTGGGCATCATCGCGGCGGGCCTGGCGTTCGGCGTCCAGGGCTCTGGCACGCTCCTCGGCTTGATCCTGTGCGGCCTCGGTACGGGTCTCGGCCACGGCCAGGGCGCGCTCGGCCTCGATGCGCGCCTGATCGATCTGCTTGGCCTCGCGCTGTGCTGAAACGCGCATCTCCCGCTCCTCGTCGCGCTGCTCCTCGAGAGTGGTCACCCGGTTGCGCGCCTCTGCCAACTGCTGCCGGGCCTCGTCGCGCTGGGCCTCCAGCTCCTTCACTCGCTCGCGGAAATTGGCCACGGCGCTACGCGCCTCGTCGCGCTCGCCGGTCACTCGATCGCGCTCGCTCTCCAGGGCCTCGACCTGGCCGCTCAGCGCCTCGACCTGCTCCTCCAGCTGCTCGCCGGTGGCCGACAGTTCATCGGCGGTGTGCTGGGCCTCCAGGGCGTCTGCCTCGGCCTCGGCGCGGGCCGCGGCGGCTTGGCGTTCCAGCTCCTCGGCCAGGGCGGCGGCTAGCTCGTCGGGCAGGCGGGCGGCGCGGCGCTCGGCCGGGGCCTGGGTGGCTCGCCAGGCCTTGAGGTGGCGATGGATGGTGTTGGGACTGCCGGTGCCCAACTGCTCGCGGATGCGCTGAATGCTGGGCTTCTCGCCTTGGCCCACCAGGGCGTCGGCGGCGGTGGCGACCTGCTCGTAGGTGATCCCGGTGCGTGCCATATCGTACTCCCCTCGACTGTATCGTAATTCGTATTTCATATTATATGTTATACGGTACAAAATACAATACAAAATATCACTACGCTATGAAATATCCCGGCGCCGCCGCGGTTTCTGGGTGTCCAGGCACAAAAAACCCCGCCGTAGCGGGGTTCGAGTGTCGGGCGGCTCGCCTGGTGAGGGGGAGGCGGGCCGG
>NZ_JAMXRY010000085.1:0-9275 GCF_024124525.1 Halomonas sp. OfavH-34-E
CCACCTGATCCCTTGCCGAACTCAGAAGTGAAACCGCTCAGCGCCGATGGTAGTGTGGGGTCTCCCCATGCGAGAGTAGGTCATCGTCAGGCATTTATTCAGAAGAAGCCCGGTTATCGAGAGATAATCGGGCTTTTTCGCATGCATGGGAAGGCCCCGCTTTTTATTTGTGGGGCCGCGCCGATAACCCCCTCGGCGCGGTCCGGCCGCTCGCAGGCTCGCGTCGTTCGTCACCCCTTGCAGCTTCGCTGCAAACCTTGGGGTGACTCACCCCCATGCGAGCGACCTTGCTGTCTAAGCGTCATCGTCAGGCATTTATTCAGAAGTAGGCCCGATTATCGAGAGATAGTCGGGCCTTCGTTTTGTAAAGAGCGCATGCATGGCTCTCTACAAGTTCAGCCCCTCTCTTTATATGTGGGGCCGGGCCGCCGCCCCCTCGGCGCGGTCCGGCCTGGCTCTTCTCAAGGGCGGGCTCGCGTCGTTCGTCCCCCCCTTGCGGCGTTGCCGCAGCCCTTGTAAAGAGCGCTGGGGTGACTCACCCCCATGCGAGCGACCTTGCTGTCTAAGTGTCATCGTCAGGTATCTATTCAAAAGAAGGCCCAACTCCAAGAGGAGTCGGGCTTCTTTTGTTCAGGGCAGCGTCGACTCTCTAGAGCTGACAGTGCTGATCGAGAGAACGCCCTTCCTCGAAGGCGGCGAGGCTTTCCAGCGTGGTCGATGCGATCTCGCTCAGGGCTTCCCGGGTGAAGAAGCCCTGGTGGCCGGTGACGACGACATTGGGGAAGCTGATAAGGCGGGCAAAGACGTCGTCCAGCGGGATGTCGTCGCTGCGGTCCTCGAAGAACATGCCGGCTTCCTGCTCGTAGACGTCGAGACCCAGGTAACCGAGCTTGCGACGCTTGAGTGCCTCGATACAGGCGCGTGTGTCGACCAGGGCGCCGCGGCTTGTGTTGATCAGCATCACCCCGTCCTTCATTCGGGAAAAGGCCGACTCGTCGATCAGGTGGTGGGTGTCTGGGGTGAGCGGACAGTGCAGCGAGATGATGTCGCTGTGTGCCAGCAATTCATCGAACTCGACCTGCGCGATGTCGGCTTGGTCGGGGATGCGGATGGGGGCTGGGTCGGTGACCAGCACGCGGCAGCCAAAGCCGCTCAGGATACCCGCCAGGGAGCGGCCGATCTGGCCGAAGCCGACGATCCCGACGGTCTTGCCGGCGAGGTTGAAGCCGAGCAGGCCATTGAGGTCGAAGTTATCCTCACGCACCCGGTTGTAGGCCTTGTGGATCTTGCGGCTGAGCGTGAGCATCAAAGCGACACAGTGCTCGGCAACGGCGTCGGGGCTGTAGGACGGTACGCGACACACCTGGATGTTAAGCCGGCGAGCGGCGTCGAGGTCAACGTTATTGAATCCTGCGCACCTGAGCGCGACCAGGCGTACCCCTACCACGGCCAAACGCTCGAGCACGGTGCGATCGAGCTCATCGTTGACGAATACGCACACTGCATCGAGTCCCTGGCAGAGGGTCACGGTGCGGGTGCTGAGGCGTTGCTCGAAGTGCACGATACTCAGCTGCGGGTGATGCTCATCGGAAAAGAAGGGGCGTTCGTAGGGCTGAGAGCTGAAGAAGCCTACCTTGAGCATGGTGCTTGCCTCGCGGGTCAGGGACAGTGGCGGAATCGGCTGAAGCGCTGTGTGGTTGCGGTGACGTCAGGCTTGCGTCTCGTAGAGTTCGATAGGTGTTCCGTCAGGGGCTGCGAAGAAGGTGAAGCGGGCACCGGTGAACTCGTCGACTCGGATAGGTTCGGGTCGCGCGCCACGCCGCTTCAGCAACGCGACGCTGGCGTCCAGGTCTGATGTTGCCAGGGCAAGGTGACGAAGACCGCAGGCCTCGGGATAGCTTGGCCGAGGCGGCGGAGAGGGAAAAGAGAACAGCTCGAGCTGGATGCCTCCGGGCAGGGCCAGGTCCAGTTTGTAGCTGTCACGCTCGTGGCGGTAGGCCTCGTTGAGGATGCGGGCGTCGAGCACCTCAAGATAGAAGCGCCGGGCGCGTTCGTAGTCAGCGGTGATCAGGGCGACGTGGTGCACTCCGGTCAACGGCAGACGCTCACTCATGGGGGCCTCTTGCAAAGAAGGGGCGCCGCGCGGCGCCCGATGTTGTGGCCTAGCGACAGAGGTCGCTGAGCACCTCGATCAGCGAGTCCATCTCGTCATCGGTGCCGATGGAAATACGCAGATGATCGCGCAGCGTCTCGGTATTGAAGTGGCGTACCAGGATGCCGCGCTCGCGCAGACCGACGAAAAGCTGGGCTGCGTCGTGCTTGGGGTGTGACGCCAGCACGAAGTTGGTCTGTGACGGTAGCACCTCGAAGCCCAGGTCATCGAGACGCTGGCGAGTACGTTCGCGTGTGGTGATCACCGCCTGACGCGTGGCCTCGAAGTAGTCGCTGTCTTCCAGTGCGGCGATGCCGATGGCGCTGGCCAGGGCGTCCACCGGGTAGGAGTTGAAGGAGTCCTTCACCCGGGTCAGACCCTCGATCAACACCGGTGAGCCCACCGCGTAGCCAAGGCGAAGCCCTGCCAGGCTGCGCGACTTGGAGAAGGTGCCGGTCACCAGCAGGTTGGGGTAGCGCTCGACCAGGGGAACGGCGCTCTCGCCGCCAAAGTCCACGTAGGCTTCGTCCACCAGCACCACGCGGTCGGTGACCTTGTCGAGCAAGGCCGCGATGGCCTCGCGGCCATGGCCGTGACCGGTGGGGGCATTGGGGTTGGCAAAGATCACGCCGCCGCTGTCGCTGGCCAGGGCGTCCAGGTCGACACGCCACTGATCGTCCAGCGCGAAACGCTGGCTGTCGATGTCGTACATGCGGCAGTAGACCGGATAGAAGCTGTAGGAGATATCCGGCATCGCCAGCGGCTTGTCCTGGCGGAAGAAGGCCTGGAAGGCCAGCGCCAGCACCTCGTCGGAGCCATTGCCGGCGAAGACGTTGGCGGAGGTCGTGCCGAGGGCCTGGGCCAGGGCCTCACGCAGGGCGCTCGAGGTGGGGTCCGGGTAGCGCCGCAGATGGTCCGCCGAGAACTCGCGCAGGACCCGTTCCACGCCAGGCGCGGGCGGGTAGGGGTTCTCGTTGGTGTTGAGCTTGATCAGCTTCTCGCGGGGCTGTTCGCCCGGCACGTAGGGGGTCAGTTCCCGAACGTTGGGACTCCACAACTGGCTCATGGTCTCTCGCTTGGCAGGCTTGGCAGAATCGAAGGCTTGATTACCACTTTGGTCATGGTGACCGCTGCCAGAGCCCTGCGCAAGTCGCTGACGTGCTAGGCTGCGAGCGCTGACCGTTTGCCGCCTAAGAGACTCCATGACCGCTCAGATCCTCGCCACTCTGCTACCGGTATTTCTGATTTCGGGGGCCGGTACCCTCTATGGCAAGTTGCGCTCTCCCGACATCCGTAGCCTCAACACCCTCAACATGGAGCTGTTCGTGCCCATGCTGGTATTTGTGGTGCTGGCCGACCGCCAGGCGCCGCTTGAGGACTACGCCTGGCTGGCGTTGGCCGGCGCCGTGGTGGTAGTGGGGTCGGGGCTGCTGGTATGGCCGGTGGTGAAGTGGCTCAGGCTCGAGCCGAAGACCTTTGTGCCGCCGATGATGTTCAACAATTCCGGCAACATGGGCATCCCGCTGCTGATCCTGGCCTTCGGTGAGCAGGCGCTGCCGGCGGCAGTGGTGCTGTTCATCGTCGAAATGCTGCTGCACTTCTCGCTGGGACTGAAGATGCTCAGTCCCCATACGCCGCTGTGGCGCCTTTTGCGCATGCCCATCGTGCTGGCGAGCCTCGCTGGCCTGGCGGTCAATCTGTCCGGGCTTTCGCTACCGGGCTGGCTGCTGGAGGCGATGCATATGCTCGGTGGTGTGTGCATCCCGCTGTTGCTGTTCGCCCTGGGCGTGCGGATGCTCGACATCGACTTCGGTGACTGGAAGACCGGACTGCTCGGAGCGGTGCTGTGCCCGCTTTCCGGGTTATTGCTGGCCTGGCCGTTGATCATGCTGCTTGAACTAGAGGGACTCAAGGCCGCGTCGCTGTGGGTGTTCGCTGCCCTGCCGCCGGCGGTGCTCAACTACCTGGTGGCCGAGCAGTATCGCCAGCAGCCGCATTCGGTGGCGTCGCTGGTGCTGATCGGCAACCTCGGTAGTCTGATCGTGATGCCGATCGTGCTTGGCCTGGTGTTCGCCCACGTGATGCCTCCGGTGTCGTGAGCCGGCAGCGATACAGGGCTGTGCGCAACGAAGCTGGGAGGTTATGCTGTCGGCAGGCTGCCGATTCGTCGGTTCCATGCTCAATGGTTAGGAGGACTAATATGCAACTCAGGACTTTGCTGGCGGGATCCGCCATGCTCGCCCTTTTGGCCGGCTGTGCGAGTGGCCCCAGCGACGAGGGCTCCGGTGGTGAAGCCATCCAGGCGACCTCGGCGACCTACCAGGGGACCCTGCCGTGCCGTAACTGCGACGGCATCGCCCTGACGGTTACCATGGAAGGTGAAGACCAGAGCGCCCCGGCGCAGCGCACCTTCGATCTGACCGCGGCCTACCAGAACCATCCCCAGAATCCGCCGAACGAGAACTACTCCGGCAACTGGGATGTGCTGACCGGTACCGCCGACAATCCGGAGGCCACCGTCTACGAGCTGGTCCCCAACGGTGAAGGCCAGACCTACTACTTCATGCGCGTCAATCCGCAGACTCTGGAGCTGATCGACCCCCAGCGTCGTCGCTTCCAGAACAACGACATGCTGCAGCTGACCCGCCAGCAGTAAGTCGCACGACATGCAAGTGTCGAACACAAAGGGCGGCCCCAGGTGGGCCGCCCTTTGGCGTCTTGACGTGATGGTATTGTGCCGACAGGCCCGCTCGGCACCGCCTGGAGCTGTTTCGAAGCGCTGGCGGTGCTCGCGCTGATCGCAGGGCTCATGCCCCACTGGGCGATTCGCCTGGAACGGCAGCCGCGCTCCCTTGGGCCTTTAGCCGGGCAAGCACACTCCTGGCGTCCATCGATCCCTCGAGGATACCCGACGTCCTGAGGCGTCGATCCAGATCCTGGCCGCTGGCCTCTTCATCCAGCTCCTTGAGGGCCGTCGTGACCTCTGCCTGGTGTTGCTGGGACGTGCGGATTCGTTCGTAGCTGGTTGCAATTTCGTCCATATGTCGCTGGAGCCCGGTACTGCAAGCGCCCAGCTTCCGCCCAAGGCCAGCATTGCCACCTCGCGCCTTGGCCAGTTTCATTTCGCGCTGGTAGTGGCGCAGTGACTGGGCTGCTTGTCCGAGATCCTCGCGCAGGGTCTGTTCCTGTCGCGACAAGGCCTCGGCGTGCTGTCGCTGTGAGGTCAATTGGCTTTCGACCTCGGCGATGCGGCTGGCCACGGCCAAGGCCAGCGCTTCATCGTCCTGTTCGAGGGCCGCGCGAGCCTGGTGCTCTCTGGCTTCGAGCTGCTCGGCCAGTTGCTGGTTGTGGCGCTCGAGCTGTCTGCGTTCGGCGATCAGGCCAGCGAGATCGAGGCGTGCCTGGTGCAAGGCCTGCTCGGCCTCACGGATCTCCTGGGCCATGATCCGCAATGCGTTGGCATCCACCAGCTTCTCTACCGGTTCGTTGGCTGTCGCTCGAACCAGGGTGTGCAGTTTCGTCCAAAGTGACATGGTGGCTACTCCGTGTATTCCTTGAGAAGTTGCTGGGTGCGAGCCTCGGAGATGCGGTTGTGGAAGCGCCGGCTCTCGTGGTCATCGCGTAGCGTCTTGGACAGGGTGATGGTGGTGGAGACCAGAAACAGTGAACACACGCCGAGATAGCTTTTGACCAGCAGGTCGATGGGCGCCATCACGATGCCGACCGCCATGGCGGCCAGCGCGATGGCAAAGGTGACCTTGACGAAGAACAGCCAGCCTGACGAATTGTTGCTCGCTTCATTTTCCATGGAGATCTCCTGCTTACTGGGTGGTGGAGCCGACATCGCCTACCGGGTGTGGCGAGCGCGGCGTCGATGGCACTATGGCGAGGTCGGGGCGCGGTACGCCAGCAGGATCCGGAAGGTAGCGTGTTGTTGAGCCGTGAGTCGCGTATTCTGCTACCTTGGCCGGGGCTTTCGGCGATGAGGGATGTGAGTCATGGCGCAGACGGTGGCGATTGTGGATGCGCTCAAGGCGGCACTGCGGGCCAATGGCGTCACCTATCAGCAGGTGGCGGCGGCGCTTGGCCTGTCCGAGGCCAGCGTCAAGCGGCTGTTCGCCGAGCGCCAGTTTTCGCTGCAGCGCCTGGATCAGGTGTGTGCCCTGGTCGGTCTTGAGATCACAGACCTTGTACGCCAGCTGGAGCCCCAGGTGCTGGTCGACGCGATCGCCCCTGAGCTTGAGCAGGAGCTGGTCTCTGACATGTCGCTGCTGCTGGTGGCCTTCTGTGCGCTTAATCGCTGGCGCTTTGAAGATATCTGTGCGACCTATTCGCTCGGCGAGCCTCAGGTGATAACGCACCTGGTGCGGCTCGATCGTATGGGATTGATCGAGCTGCTGCCGGGCAATCGCATCAAGCTGCTGATCAGCTATGACTTCCAGTGGCAGCCGCAAGGGCCTATCCAGCGCTTCTTCGAGTCCCGGGTCCAGGAGGATTTCCTGGCGTGTCGCTTCGATCGCCCGGGCGAGATAAGACTGTTCGTCAATGGCATGCTGTCGGTGCGCTCCAATGAGGTGATGCAGCAGAAGCTTCGGCGGCTGGCGCTGGACCTTCGCCACTGTCATCAGGAAGATCTGTCGCTGCCGCTCGAGCAGCGCTTTGGTGTCAGCCTGATGATCGCCATGCGCCCCTGGGAGATGGAGGTGTTTCGCCGCTACCGCCGTGTTGAGGACGACAAGTGCTACCCGGGACACGGCGGCAAGCCGCAGTGTTGACCATCGCTGACGAACGAACCCGATTGAACCGATAGAGAGAGGATTCATGGCCAAGGCCAAGAGCGCCTTCGTGTGCACCGAGTGCGGTGCCGAGTACCGCAAATGGCAGGGGCAGTGTTCCAGCTGCCAGGAGTGGAACACCTTGACCGAGGTGCGTCTGTCCTCGCCTGCCAGAAGCGGGTCGAGCGCCGGCGCGACGGCGCGCGGTGGCTACGCCGGCAGCCTGTCGCGTGAGGTGGTGGATCTGGCCAACGTGGATCTGTCGGAGGTACCGCGGTTGTCGTCGACCTTTGCCGAGTTCGACCGCGTACTCGGTGGCGGTCTGGTGCCGGGCTCCGCGGTGCTGCTGGGCGGCCACCCCGGGGCCGGCAAGTCCACCTTGCTGCTGCAGACCGCCTGTAAGCTGGCTCAGGAGCGCAGCGTACTCTACGTCACCGGCGAGGAGTCGCTGTCCCAGGTGGCGATGCGCGCCCACCGCCTGCAGTTGCCGACCCAGGGACTCAAGATGCTGGCGGAGACCAGCGTCGAGACCATCCTGGCGGTGGCCGAGCGCGAGCGCCCCGAGGTGCTGGTGATCGACTCGATCCAGACCATGCATCTGGAGGACATCTCGTCGGCGCCGGGTGGTGTGGCCCAGGTACGCGAATCCGCGGCGGCACTAACCCGTTTCGCCAAGCAGTCCAGCACGGTGCTGCTGCTGGTCGGCCACGTCACCAAGGACGGCAGCCTGGCCGGGCCCAAGGTGCTCGAGCACATGATCGACGCCTCCCTGTTGCTGGAAGGCGGCGCCGATTCCCGCTTCCGTACCCTGCGCGGCCAGAAGAACCGCTTCGGTGCGGTCAACGAGCTGGGCGTCTTCGCCATGCTGGAACACGGCATGAAGGAGGTGAAGAACCCCAGCGCGATCTTCCTTTCGCGTCAGCAGGAGCAGGCCCCCGGCAGCCTGGTGATGGTGGTGTGGGAAGGCACCCGGCCGATCCTGGTGGAGGTGCAGGCACTGCTCGACGAGTCGGCGCTGGGCAACCCGCGCCGCGTCGCGGTGGGGCTGGACGCCAATCGCCTGTCGATGCTGCTGGCGGTGCTGCACCGTCACGGTGGCCTGTTTACTGGCGACCAGGACGTCTTTCTCAACGTCGTCGGCGGGGTCAAGGTGCTGGAGACCAGTGCCGACCTGGCGGTATTGCTGGCGGTGGTGTCGAGCCTGCAGGGCAGGGCACTGCCGCGCGAGCTGGTGGTATTCGGCGAGGTTGGCCTGTCCGGGGAGATTCGCCCCGTGCCGAGCGGCCAGGAGCGTATCGTCGAGGCCGCCAAGCACGGTTTTACCCGTGCCATCGTGCCCCGGGGTAACGCTCCCAAGAACTCCCCGGCGGGGATGGAGGTGGTGGCGGTGGACAAGCTCGCCGACGCCCTCGAAGTGCTGTAACCCCATCCATGAACTGATCACCAGGGCGCCAGACCATACCCTGATCACCGCCGGTTACCCGGGTTGTGATCAGGACGATGGTGACTGCGCCGTGCCGATTCCGCCGGTCCTGCTGGTGTAGAATGGGCCCATCATTGCCAAGGAGACTTCCATGAGCGCCATCCGCTTGACCCAATACAGTCACGGTGCCGGCTGTGGCTGCAAGATCGCCCCCGATGTGCTCGACAGCATCCTGGCCAAGGCCGGTCCGGGAGCGAGCCACTCGAAGATGATCGTCGGCAACCAGGGACGAGAGGACGCCGCCGTCTTCGACCTGGGCGACGGGCGCGGCATGATCAGCACCACCGACTTCTTCATGCCGATCGTCGATGACCCCTTCGACTTCGGCCGCATCGCCGCCACCAACGCCATCAGCGACGTCTACGCCATGGGCGGTGACCCGGTGATGGCGTTGGGCATTCTGGGCTGGCCGCTGGACAAGCTGGGCGCGGACATCGCCGGTGACGTGGTGGCCGGGGCTCAGGCGGTATGTCGTGAGCTGGGCCTGGCGCTGGCGGGCGGCCACTCCATCGATGCCCCGGAGCCGATCTTCGGTCTTGCGGTCAACGGTCTGGTGGAACTCAAGCACCTGAAGCTCAACAAGGGCGCCAAGCCCGGCGATCTGCTGTTTCTGACCAAGCCGCTGGGGGTGGGCATGCTGACCACGGCGGAGAAGCAGGGGCTTCTGGAAAGCGGTCACCATGGCCTGGCGCGGGAAACCATGCTGATCAGCAACCGTATCGGTGCCGCCCTTGCGCGCATCGAAGGGGTGCGTGCGATGACCGACGTCACCGGCTTTGGCCTGGCTGGCCACCTGTCCGAGGTGTGCGCGGCCAGTGGCGTGGCGGCTCGCATCGACTTTCGCCGCCTGCCGCGCCTGGCCGAG
>NZ_JAMXRY010000086.1:0-8930 GCF_024124525.1 Halomonas sp. OfavH-34-E
GGCGCGCTTGAGGCGGTCGCCGAACACGCCGATCTGGCGCAGTGGAGCGCGTTCCTGGCGCTGCAGGCCCTGCTGGTAGCCGTCCATGGTGAAACCGCCAAGCTCGGCGAACACCCGGCTCGGTGAGTGGATGCCGAGTTTCTCCTTGAACCAGCCCACCACGGCCTCGGCGGTGCCGCCGATGGCGTCCTTCAGGCCCTGCCAGCGCTCGTCGATTCCGTTGACCAGGCCCTGGATCAGGTTGCCGCCGAAGCCGGCGAACACGCGGCTGGGCGAGTGGATGCCGAGCACCTCCTTGAACCAGTTCCCGACGCCGCCGGCCATCCCCCTGATGGCATCGCCGAGCCGGCTCAGCCCGCCGCTGATGCCACTGATGATGCCGTCGATGATCGCGCCGCCCAGCCCGGTGAGCGTGGTGGGTAGCCGCATGCCCAGGGCGTTCAGCGCCGAGGAAATGCCGCGCCACAGTAGGCCCAGCGGCGACCAGTTGGCCAGCAGGCGCATGACGCTGCCGACGCCGCCGGAGAACGCGGCCTTGATGTCGTTCCAGCGCTCGCCGAACCAGGCGCTGATCGAATCCCAGTTGCGGTAGACCAGGTAGGCGCCGGCGGCGAGGGCGGCCACGGCGGCGACGATGCCCATGATGGTGAGACTCACCGGGTTCATCGACAGCAGGGTGAGGGCGTAGTTGACCATGGCGATCGGGCCGATTACCGAGCCCAGCAGCACCATGAAGCCCCCGCCGATGGCCACCAGGGCGGCCAGCCCCGCGGCGGCGGTGGCCAGGGTGCCGGTGAGCTCAGGGTTCGCCTTCATCCAGTTGCCGATCGCGCGGGTGATGCGGGTGACGTTCTGGATCAGCCCGCGCAGGGCGCCCTCGTTGGTGTCGGTGAGGGTGATGCCGATCTCCTGCCAGGCGCTGTTCAACGACTTGAGGTCGCCGCCGATGTTGTCGGCCATGGTCTTGGCGACCCGGGCGTTCTCGCCGGCCGCCTGGGTGAGGATTTCGGTGAAGCCCTCGATCCCGGCGGCGCCCTGCTGGTTGATCAGCTCGGCCATGCCGGCCGCCGGCTCCTCGCCGAAGATGGCCTTGAGGTGCTCCATGCGTTCGGCGTTGCCCAGGTTCTCGGTGGCCTTGGCCACGTCGGTGAGGATCTGGGGCACGTTGCGCATGTTGCCCTCGGCATCCTTGATGTTGATGCCCAGGGTCTCGATGGCGCCGGCGGCCTTTCCGGTGGGGGCGGCCAGCCGCGTCATCATGGCGCGTAGCGTGGTGCCCGCCTGGCTGCCCTGGATGCCGACGTTGCCCAGCAGGCCGGACATGGCCGCGGCCTCCTCGAGGGACAGGCCCATCTCGCGGGCGACAGGCGCGACGTACTTCATCGAGTCGCCGAGCATCTCCAGATCGACGTTGGCGCGGGTGGTGGTGGCCGTCAGCAGGTCGCCGACGCGGCCCATCTCCGCGGGATCGAGCCCGAAGCCGGAGAGGATGTTCGAGGAGATGTCGGCGGTGCGCGCAAGGTCGGTGCCGTTGGCCAGCGCCAGGTTGAGCATGTCGGCCATCGAGGCCTGGATAGCATCCGGCGAGAAGCCGGCCATGGCCAGGAAGCCCTGGGCGTTGGCTGCCTGCCCGGCACTGAAGGCGGTGGTCGAGCCCAGCTCGCGGGCCTGCTCGCGCAGCGCCTTGAAGCGCTCGTCGTTGCCGTCCAGGCGGGTGAGGGCCTGCACGCGGGACATGGCCTCGCCGAATTCCACGCCCGGGGCGAGCATGCGCGTTCCGGCATAGAGTACGCCGCCGCCGGTGGCCAGCCCGGCAGCGCCCGCACCGGCCATGTTGCCTGCGCGGCTGACGCTGCGGTCGTAGCGGCGTCGTGCCTGGGCGGCGTGCTTCTGCTGCTCGCCCAGCCGCTTGAGCCTGCGGCGCTGTTCCTCGACCGCCTGGCTGGCCTCCTGCATCCCGGTGGCCAGGCGCTGCTGGTCTCGACGCAGGTCCGAGGTGCTGATGCCGCTCTCGTTGAGCGACGAGCGCAGCCGCTGGAGCTCGCGGCGCTCGTCGTCGTAGCGCCGGGAAAGCCGGCGCGCCTGCTCGATGGCCTTCTTGCGCTCGGCGACCAGGGAGGCGGTGTCGCCCTCGTGGGACTGCATCTGCTGGGAGAGCCGGCGGATTCGGTCCTGCTGCTCGCGCAGGGCCCTGGCGGTCTCGCCGGACTGGTTCTTGAGGGTGCGGAAGGAGCTGACGTTCTTCTGGACCGCCTGCAGCTGCCTGAGGCGGTCGCGGTTGTCCTTCATGGCCTGGGCGGCGTTCTGCGAGGCCCGCTCGATGGCTTTGAGCGGGCGGGAAGCCTTATCGGCGGCGTCGAGGATGACTTGCAGCTTGAGATCGCGCGCCATGGGAGGCTCCGTGGTCGTCGGCGGCGCTGCGCTTGCGCGCTCGTTCGCGCCATTCCATCAGTTCGCGCAGGGAGAGGTCCGCGCAGTCGGCGGGTGTCCAGTGGAAGACGATGGCCAGGTCGGCCATCGCTTCTTCCACCTGGTCAGGGAGTGCTATTGCAGGCCCCGAAGACCGGCCTAGTCGGCCTCGCCCTTGGCCCGCTTCGTCAGCAAAAAACCGGCGATCTCGCCGCCGCACTGCACCAGGTCGGCGGGGTCCATCTGGCGGACCTCGGCCGCGGCCAGCGAAGGGTTGGAGATCCGCGGGATCAGGGTGATCAGCGCGTCGGTCTGCATCTGCAGTACCTCGGCCAGGGAAACGCCGCGCAGCTCGCCGGCGGACGGCTTGCGCAGGGTGAGCTCGGTGACCTCGGTCTCGCCGCGCTTGAGCGGGGTGTCGAGCTCGACGGTCGCGCTGGTGTGAGAAACAGGGGCTTGGACGACTTGGGGCTTGGTCATGGTTCAGTGCTTCCTTGGGTGAGGGGAGATCAGAGGCCCAGGGCCTGGCGGCGCTTGGCGAGCATGTCCTCGCCGTTGACCTTGAACACGTAGTTCGGGATGTCGATCTCGATCTTGGTGGTGCCGTTGATCGTCAGCTTGTAGTAGCTGAGGGTGCTGGTGACCTGGTGCTCGGTGTTCTCGCCGGCCTGGGCGTCGCCCATGTCGATCTCGGTATGCCGGCCGCGCATCACCACTTCCACCGCCGCCACCTCGTCGACGTCGTCGCGCTCGTAGCTGCCGGTCATACGCAGCATCTCGGCATCGATGCGCGAGCTGCCGAAGTTGTCGAAGATCGACTCGACCAGGCCGCCGACGGTCCACTGGCAGGTGAGCAGGCCGTCCATGCCCATGTCGATGCCGACGGTGCCGTCCATGCCGCCGCCGCGCCATTCCTCGATCTTGCGGGTGAGGGTGGGCAAGGTGACGGACTGGATGACGCCCTGCCAGCTGTCACCGTTGCTGAACAGGTTCAGGTCCTTGAGTTTCTTCGGAAGTGCCATGGATCAGGTCCCTCGTCAGTTCAGGCGGTGGCCGCGACGCGCTCGGCGAAATCGGCCAGGTAGGAATCGGTGATGCGCTGCTGGAAGCCCAGGTCCTCGAGGGGCGGCACCGGCGTGTAGTCGTAGTCGATGCGCAATTTGCCCGCTTTCAGCGACTCCTGGGTGTTGAGCTCGTCGTTGAGCCAGGCTTGGCCGTCGACGATCAGCCCCAGGCTCTTGAGCTCGCTGAACTTGGCGTTGATGCCCTCGATGATGTCGCGGGCCAGGGAGGCGTGCATGGGCTTGTCGACCGCCCACAGGTGCGCCTCGGCGATGGTGTCGGCGAGGATCTGTGCGGTGCGGGTGTAGTTCTCGAACGGGAACAGGGACAGCGGGCCAGCGCAGGTGCGCGAGCCCCAGAATCGATAGCCGCCCTGGTTGATCAGCGTGGTGACGTCCGCGGCGTTGAGTATGCCGGCATCGGTGTTCGGCGACTGCAGGTCCCAGAACACGTCCTTCGAGATCCCGGTGACGCCGTTCACCACCACGTTCGAGAGGGTCTTGTGCCAGCCCACCTCCTGGTCGAGCTTGGCGCGAAGTCCCAGGGCCACGGCGATCGGGCTCACCGTGTCCGTGGCGGCATCGTCGGTGTCGAACGCCTCCCACTGCGGCCAGACGATCATCAGCTCGCGCGCGCCGAACTGGTCGCGGTAGGCGGTGACGTCGGTGACGGTCTCGCAGCCGTGGGCATAGGCATAGCCGAAGGCGCGCAACTGCTGAAGGATCGGCACCATGGCGGTGGCCACCGGCTGGGTGTCCAGTGTCGGCACGCCGATGATGCGCGGCGTGACGCCGAGCTTCTGCTTCGCGGTGAGCAGCGCCTGCAGGCCGGTGCGCTGGCCGGTCTCGGTGGTGGTGCCGATCACGTTGGCGGTGGTCTCGGCGCTGGTGCTGCCCTCGGCAACGCGCACGGCGACGATGATCGGCTTGGACTGCTGGCCGATGGTGGTGAGGGCGTCCTTCAGGGTGCCCTGGGTGCCGGCCTTGCCGATCGCGGTGTCGACGTTGGTGATCAGCGTCGGCTGGTTGAGCGGGAAGGCCTCGTCGACACCGCCGGTCAGCTTGGTGAAGGGCTCGGCGCCGAGCACACCCAGGCCGGACTCGCCAGCAGGCAGGGCGGCAGCAACCAGGGCGGAGGCGCCGACATGGGCGTTGACCGCCGTGACGACGTCGTCGGCGGTGCTGACGAGATCGCCCTCGGCATCCGTCGCCAGACTGACGGTGATCTCCTTGCCGGACACGCTCACAGCCAGCGCCTGGGAGGCCTCGCCGGGATCGACGTAGCGCACGCGGATCTGGTTGCCGGCCGTGCCGATGGCATTGGCGGTGTAGATAACGCCGGTGTCGGCGGCGGTCTGGTCGAGCGTCAGCGCCGCGGCGGTACCGGGCGCCGCATCGGGCGCGGTGCAGACGATCCCGATGATCGCGGTCGACACCGTGCGAATGGTGCGGGTGCCGTCGTTGACCTCGGAGACGCGCACCCCGTGGTGGTATTGATCGAGTGCCATGGGAGGCTCCTGCGCAGGGGTTCAGCGGTTCGTGACATCACGCTGGTATCGTGCGGCGCAGGCGGGCGGTGCGTTAGTGGCTGAGGGTGTGGGCGAGGGGACTCACACCCTTGGCTCGCGGCAACTACCGCTCAGTCGAGCCAGGCCAGCAGGACCGGCTCGGCAAACCTGGAGAAGGCCCCCAGTGCCGGCAAAAGGATCGACAACCCAAGGCAGAACCGGATGAACGGCGAAGCCGGTAGCTCGATCTTGAGCCAGAGCCATTGGATCGAGGCTCTGCCTGATCTACGATGTGCCATGCAATAACCCTGTGTTGAAGGCGCGCCAACGCCTGATGCATTCAAAGCCCCGGTTGCCGCCGGGGCTTTTCTATTTTTCCCCTAAGTCATCTGGTGACCGATTATCTCGCACCGCTCCACGGTGCGCTGGATGTCCTCGGCTCCCATCATGGTCAGGTAGGGGCTGGACTGACAGGGCCTGGTATCGAGAATCGTCAGGGCCTGGTAGTGCCGCGCCTGCTACTTTCCTTGAAAAACCACATATAAACATATGGTTACGAATCTTCTTCTCTTCTCATAACCTCACTCATCAACTCGATGACCATGGAGAACTTCAGGTGCAGCTTCATGCTGTGGACCACCACGCGCAGGGTGGCGTCGCCTTAGGGCAAGGGCCCGCTGGAGCACACTGGACATCAGTCTGCCAGCGTGGATTATCGATTCCGTGATCGGGCCGTTGTGAAACGCCGATCTACAGCTCTGAAGCCCGCAGTGCCGCGGTTTAGGAGGACATGACCATTTCCAGGTGCTAGGCGAATTTCACGCTGGAGTCATCGTGGCGCAGGGGAGGTTGGGTCTCTAGCTCTGGGATTTGTGGGGCGGGGATGGCACAAAACGCCTGCCGCGTGGCGTTGAGTCTCTGGTATGGTGCTGGTTCTTAAGCGTAGCCATCGAATGAATACTCCACTTATGTGAGGGTGAACGGGAAAGGAGGCTTTCAGGGTGAAGACTTTTTACACAGTAGATCGAGCAAGGACTCTATCTCCAGGACAAGTTCTATCGCCCTTCAGAAATGGTGTGAGTGAAGAACCCTTCCGCACATTTCTTGATGATCTTTTTCCTAATGGGATTTCTAGGCATGGGCAGCAGTATTTAGAGAATCCTAATTGCGCTTTTTCAAGCAGAGAAGGAGCACTTGAGCTATATTTCGAAGAAGTCAGGAAAAGGTGTTATCAAGAGCTTCCTTCGCGTTTCGAAAGCATTTTTTGTTGTGAGTCTGCTGATGAAGCTATAGAAATGAGAGGGATGCTTCATAATCCTGGGGTGCCAATATTTGAGGTAAAAGTCGACGGGAGCATCCATCGAGCAAATATGTCACTTCTGAATAATGTGGGATCAATACTATCTTTGTCGCACCGTGCGCATGAATATTGGCAGGGTGTAGAAGGTGGAGTAGATCAAGGCCCAGTCTGGGAGATTATTGCAAAACTTCCGGTAGAAGTTGGCCAGAGGATAAGATAAACATAGGCCCCTAATTTTGGGGCCTTGCTGTTGCGGAGGATCCTTACCACACCACTGCTTCGATCCCCTCCCGGTCACCAGCCTCCAGAGCCTCGTCGATCGCGTCCTTGCGGTCCCAGCTGCGGGCCTTGAGCACCTTGTAGTGGCCCAGGGCCGCGTCGGTGAGGGCGATAGTCTCGTCCGGCGTCAGCGGGTAGCGGGTGTTGGAGGCCGCGCGGAACTCCTGGACAGCGCCGGTCTCGCCGGCGGCCTTGAGGTCGCGGGCCTCGATCGCGAGGCCGAGCAGGTTCTGCCGGTCCTCGGCCAACATCTGCACCGTGTCCTCGCTGCCGTCGGGCATGGTGTAGGGCATGCCGGCGGCGAGGGCATCTGCCAGGGCGATGGCGATCACGTCGCGCTGGCGGGCGGCGAGATCCTCGAGGGGCTCGGGCGGCGCCTCATCCAGCGCATCGGCGGGCGGTTCTTCGTCGAGCTCGGTAATCTCATGGCGGCTGCCGTCGGTGAGCCAGTAGACATGACCGCGCCAGTCGGGCACCACTTCCCAGGCTTCGCCCGCCCACCGGGCGGTCTCGTTCGCGCCGGTGGCCGGTGGCTCGATGGCGGTTGAACCGGCCGGGATGCGCGGCTCGCGGCGCATTGGATCGAGGGGCGCCTCGCGCCCCGCAGGGTCGATGACGGTGCCGTCGGAGGGGTTGATGTCGTAGATGCGCACGATCGGCTCCCTTAGATCTTGGTTAGGTAGATAACGGCGTTGTTCCTAGGCCGCGTCGCTGAAAGCCAGTGGCGGCCAAAAGAAGTCGAGACCTCTGAGCCGGTTCCTGCGTATCTCAACCGATACCCTGGATAATCAGAAGAAGAAAAAGGGTCAGATCCATAATCAACGTCTGACTTGTCAAAAAGAACGGAGTGAGAGCCGCTATTATTGTCGTCATATCCGCCCACAAGTGTAGGCTTTTGCCATGACGCCAGTGATCGCCCAGCGTCTACTCCCTTCCCATTGTCCCAGCCGCGCTTAAACTCGCCGCGGTCGTCTGGGAGGTGGAAGGTCGTCGAACCGTCTCCGTCGCCATGGGTGATGCCGTAGACGTCGAAAATGCGGCGATAGTCGGCGCGGCTGATTTCCGCCCCGTCGTTCTCGATGTAACCCTCGGGGAGCGTCTCGCTGCGCCACTCGATAGTGGCGCCCGGCGTGACCCCATCCCACTCCATCCAGATATGCGGCCGGTTGGCGGCATTGGTGGGGTTGGTGCCCTGGGTGGTGCCAGCCTGATCGCGGTCGTAGAACTCGTAGAACGCCCCATCGCTGCCGCGTACCACTTCGCCGGTGGTATAGATCCGGTCGCCATCGTAGTTGGCGAACTGGTATCCAGCGTCGGCGATGGCCTGCTCGATCGCTGCCATCAATGCCTCGTCGCCGGCATCCGAATATTCCCGGGTGGCCAGGACCACGCTGGGATCGACCTTTAGGGTGACGGCGCTGGTGTCGCTGACCTCAAGCACGAAGCGCACGGTCTGGGTGCGCGAGCTACCCTCGGCCAGCACCGGCTTGTAGGTCTCGGGGTAGTTGCCGATGCCGATCAGGTCGCCGTCGACGTCATATACGCCGATCTCGCGGATGGTCCAGCCGCCGACGTCGGGCGGGAGCACCTGCTCGACCACGATCCATGATGGGTTGTCGGGGTCGGTCTGGCTGGCGTTGATCGGCGCGCGGCGCACCTCGTTGACCAGGGCTGTGGCGCTGCTGTCCGGGGTGGGCAGGCTGCCGCCGCCGTCGCCGACGGCCAGTTCGGTGATCTCGATGCTCTGCCCGAGCGCCACGGCGTTGGCGAGCTTCGCCTGGCCGGTGTCGGTGAGCAGGGTATAGAACTGGGGCATGTGGGGCTCCTCTCGTTATCAGAGCGGGTAAACGGTGGCGGTGTCGGTGCTGTCGGTGGCAGCGCCCAAAAAGAACAGGCCGGTGACCTCGGTCTCCTCGGCGACGAAGGGCATGACCATGGTGATGTCGCCGTCGTAGGTGGTGGAGGCCACGTGGGCAGTGCCGCGGCTCTCGCCGGCGAGGTCCAGGGCGCTGACGTGGCGCGAGACCGGCTTGGCGTCGTCGATCAGCCGTTCGAGCTCGGTGTACATGCCCTCGGTGATGCCGGTGTCGAGCACGCCGATCCTGAGCGCGAAGGTGCCTGGCGTGCCGGCCGGCTCGGTCTCCCACCACTCCACGACCTCGAGCAGATAGCCCAGCGGCTCGACCACGCGGCGAAGCGCCGAGATGGTCCCTTTGCGCTGGTGGACGTAGAACGCTGAGGCGATGACGTCGCGCTTGGCGGCCTCGCTCCAGGTCGGGTCCCAGCGGTCCACCGAGAACGCCCAGGCGAGGTACGGCAGCAGGTGGGCCGGGCAGGTCGCCGGCCGCCACAGGTCGCGTAGCGGCACCGGCA
>NZ_JAMXRY010000087.1:0-8741 GCF_024124525.1 Halomonas sp. OfavH-34-E
CCTGGAGCAGGCCATCGCCATCGCACGGGTCGAACAGGGGGACGTGGCGGCGGTCGAGGCGCTGTCCGGTAGCCTCAATGGCCAGGCCAGGGCCGCGCTGATGCAGGCCAGCCGCAGCGACGATGTAGCGCTGGCGGAAGCTGCCCAGGCGGCGCTGGCCGAAAGCGAGCAGGCGCTCAAGCTCAACCGCGCCGCCGAGACGCTCTACTTCGGTCTGTCGCTGGGCTCGGTGCTGGTACTGGCGGCGATCGGCCTGGCTATCACCTTCGGCGTCATGGGGGTGATCAACATGGCCCACGGCGAGCTGATCATGCTGGGGGCCTACACCACCTGGGCGATGCAGCAGCTGTTGCCGGGGCAGCCGGGGCTTGCGCTGCTGCTGGCGATTCCGGCGGGCTTTCTGGTGGCGGCGCTGGTGGGTGTGGCCATCGAGCGAGGCGTCATCCAGTTCCTCAAGGGGCGTCCGCTGGAAACCCTGCTGGCGACCTTCGGCGTCAGCCTGATCCTGCAGCAGCTGGTGCGCACCCTGATCTCACCGCTCAACCGTACCGTGGTGACGCCCGAGTGGATGAGCGGCTCGCTGGTGATCAACGAGGCGCTGTCGCTGACCCTCAATCGCCTCTATGTGCTGGGCTTCGCCATCCTGGTGTTTGCCGCCCTGATGCTGGTGATGCGCCGCACCCGGCTGGGGCTGGAGGTACGCGCGGTGACGCAGAATCGTGCCATGGCACGCTCCATGGGCATTCGCGCGACCCGCGTCGACATCCTGACCTTCGCGCTGGGGTCGGGGGTGGCTGGCCTTGCGGGGGTGGCGCTGTCACAGCTCACCAACGTCGGTCCCAACCTCGGCCAGAACTACATCATCGATTCCTTCATGGTGGTGGTGTTCGGCGGGGTCGGCAATCTGTGGGGCACCCTGGTGGCGGGGCTCTCGCTGGGGGTGATCAATCAGGTGCTGGAGCCCTGGGCCGGGGCGGTACTGGCCAAGATCCTGGTGCTGGTGTTCATCATTCTGTTCATTCAAAAGCGCCCGAGGGGACTCTTTCCCCAGAAGGGCCGCGCGGCGGAGGGCTGAGCGATGCCATCATCCCGACTATGGCTGGCTCGCCCGTTCGGCGAGCGGTCGACCCTGATCTTCCTGGCGGTGCTCGGTGCCACCATGGCGCTGGTGGTGGCGGCAAATCTGCTGCTGGCGCCGGAGCACCCGCTGCACGTCTCCACTTATACCGTTACCTTACTGGGCAAGTACCTGTGCTATGCGCTGCTGGCGGTGGCGGTGGATCTGGTCTGGGGTTACCTGGGGATTCTCAGCCTGGGCCATGGCGCTTTCTTCGCCCTCGGCGGCTACGCGATGGGCATGTACCTGATGCGCCAGATCGGCGACCGCGGTGTCTACGGCGATCCGCTGCTGCCGGACTTCATGGTATTCCTCGACTGGGACAGCCTGCCCTGGTACTGGCTTGGCTTCGACATGGCCGGTTTTGCCTTTGTGATGGTGCTGCTGGCGCCGGGCCTGCTGGCGCTGGTGTTCGGCTTCCTGGCGTTCCGTTCGCGGGTCACCGGGGTCTACCTGTCGATCATCACCCAGGCGCTGACCTTTGCGCTGATGCTGGCGTTCTTCCGCAACGAGATGGGCTTTGGCGGCAACAACGGCCTGACCGACTTCAAGGAACTGCTGGGCTTCGACCTGTCCGCCGACGCCACACGACTGGGGCTGTTTATCGCATCCGGCGTAGCGCTGGCGCTGGGTTTCCTGCTGTGTCGAGCCATCGTGGTCAGCAAGCTTGGGCGGGTCTGCGTGGCGGTGCGCGACGCCGAGTCCCGCACCCGCTTTCTCGGCTACCGGGTGGAGCGCTATCAGCTTTTCGTGTTCGTCGTCTCGGCCATGCTGGCCGGGGTCGCCGGCGCCCTCTATGTGCCCCAGGTGGGCATCATCAACCCCAGCGAGTTCTCGCCGCTGTTCTCCATCGAGGTGGTGGTGTGGGTGGCGCTGGGTGGCCGTGCCACCCTCTATGGCGCGGTGATCGGTGCGCTGGCGGTGAACTACGCCAAGAGCGTGTTCACCGGGGTGATGCCGGAGGCCTGGTTGTTCGCGCTCGGTGCGCTGTTCGTGCTGGTGACGGTGCTGCTGCCCCAGGGCATCGCCGGGCTTTTGTCACGCTCTCGCCAGCAAGGCAGCGACGATGACAGTGACACGCAAACCGACACGCCAACCGACACGCTGGATGCAACCCCCAGGGAGGCCACCTCATGAGCTTTCTTCAGAGCCTGGCCGATCGCGATCGGGTCTTCGACTTCCTGGTCCCGGAACAATCGCCGGTCGACGTACGCCACGGCCCGATCCTCTATCTCGAGGACGTGTCGGTGAGCTTCGACGGCTTCAAGGCCATCAATGATCTCAACCTGACCATCGACGACGGCGAACTGCGCTGCATCATCGGCCCCAACGGGGCCGGCAAGACCACCATGATGGACATCATCACCGGCAAGACGCGCCCGGATCAGGGCAGCGTGTGGTTCGGCAGCCGCCACAACCTGTTGACCAAGAACGAGCCGGAGATCGCCCGGCTCGGCATCGGACGCAAGTTCCAGAAGCCCACGGTGTTCGAGGCGCTGACGGTGTTCGAGAACCTCGAGCTGGCGATGGCCATGGACAAGAGTCTGTGGCCGACCCTCAAGGCGCGCATGACCGGGGAGGTGCTGGCGCGAATCGAGGAGGTGCTCGAGACGGTGGGCCTGGCGTCGCTCAGTCGCCGCCAGGCGGGCATCCTGTCCCACGGACAGAAGCAGTGGCTCGAGATCGGCATGCTGTTGATGCAGCGCCCTCGACTGTTGCTGGTCGACGAGCCGGTGGCGGGGATGACCGAGCAGGAGATGGAGCGTACCGCAGAGCTGTTGTTGAGCCTCGCCGGCAAGCACTCGGTGGTGGTGGTGGAGCACGACATGGGCTTTGTGCGTTCGATCGCCCGCACGGTGACGGTGCTGCATCAGGGTTCGGTACTGGCCGAGGGCAGTATGGACAAGGTGGCAAGCGACCCCAGGGTGATCGAGGTCTACCTGGGTGGCGACGAGGAGGCGGCATGATCGGACTGGAGCGGGTACCTCAGCAGTCTTCGGTAAGAGCGCTGTACTGGGCGGACGGCGCATCCCGCGGCAGGCTGGCCACGCTGTGGGCGAAGGTCTGCGGCCGGTGGGCGCGAGAGACAGGCAAGGAGGTGGATCGATGCTGAGCATTCGCGGGCTCAATCAGTTCTATGGCGAGAGCCATACCCTGTGGGATCTCGATCTCGACGTGCCCAGGGCGGCCTGTACCTGTGTGCTGGGTCGTAATGGCGTCGGCAAGACCACCCTGATGAAGGCGATCATGGGCGAGGTGCCGATCACCGGCGGTGAGCTTCACTACGCCGACGGTGTCGCGCTGGAGAAGCGTCGCCTCGAGGATCGCTCACGCCTGGGCGTGGGCTATGTGCCCCAGGGACGCCAGATCTTTCCGCTGATGACGGTGGAGGAGAACCTGCGCACTGGCCTTGCCGCCCGTGGTGATGGCCTGCGCCAGGTGCCCGAACGGATCTATGAGCTGTTCCCGGTACTCAAGGAGATGCGTCACCGGCGTGGCGGCGATCTGTCCGGCGGTCAGCAGCAGCAGCTGGCGATCGGGCGCGCCCTGGTGATCGAGCCGAAGCTGTTGATCCTCGACGAGCCGGGGGAGGGCATCCAGCCCAATATCGTCGCCCAGATCGGCGAAGTCATCCGTCGGTTGATCGCCGATGATGGGCTGACCGTGCTGCTGGTGGAGCAGAAACTGCCCTTTGCCCGTCGCTTCGCCGACCACTTCGCCATCCTCGATCGCGGGCGGAGAGTCGCCGTCGGTGATATCGGTGAGCTCGACGACGCCGTGGTGAAGCACTACCTGACCGTCTGAGCGGTAGCGCGTCAATCAGGATGAATCGCTGCACATCAATGGTGCGCAATCGTAAGGTTGCGCACTTTTTTTGTGCGCGACCAAAGGCGTGCTTTTCTCTGGTGCAATCCTTGGTTGTTCTATAAGAAATTGAAAATTAAGTAGAAAAATAGAGATTCGAGAAGCTGGTACGGGGCTTGCACCTTGATTGGGCAATGGTGGTGGCCTTTTTTACTTTCGCTTGCCACGCCGACTCGACGGACCGCCCGGGAGAGCCATGAGCGCGCAGACAACACAGGATTCGACCGATCGGCACGGCCATCGCTTCGACGCGGGACGGCGCTGGGAGGCCAGCCTCGATCTCGGCTTTCGCCATGATGGCCAGGCCACTCGCCTCTATCGGGTGGATCATCGCGGCCCCCTGCGGGTGCAGCGTCCCTTCTACCCCGAAGGCCGCGACGGCACCTGCCACGTCTATCTGCTGCATCCCCCGGGGGGGCTGGTCAGCGGCGATATCCTGGATATCCAGGCGCGGGTGGGCGCGGGCGCGCGGGCGCTGCTGACCACACCGGCGGCCAACAAGCTGTATCGGGCCGACCGCAACGCCGTGGCCTGGTCCCAGCGCACTCATCTGGTGGTCGAGGAGGGCGGGCTGATCGAGTGGTTGCCCCAGGAAACCATCGCCTTCGACGGCTCGCGAGGGGTGCAGGCCACCGAGATCGAGCTTTCCGGCAGCGCCCGCTGCCTGGGCTGGGAGGTGCTGGCGCTGGGCCGGCCGGCCAGTGATCTGCCGTTTGCCAGCGGCCACCTCGAACAGCGCTTCCGGTTATCCCGGGACGGACGACCACTGTGGATCGAGCGCCAGCCCCTCGACCCTGACCATCGTCGTTTTCACGGCGCCTGGGGGCAGCGAGGGTGCAGCGTCCAGGCAACCCTGTGGGCGGTCGGGCTCGAAGACGAGTCCGCGGCGATCGAACGTCTGCGCCAAGGGTTGGGGCAGGGAGGGAATGACCTTGCCGGCAGTCCCGGCGCTGGTGAAGCCGAGCGCTGGGCCGTCACCGTACGTGATGGCGTCCTGCTGCTGCGCTACCTCGGTCACTCGCGGCGCGAGGCCTGGTCGCTGTGCGAGGCGGCCTGGACGTTGCTGCGTCCGATGCTGATGGATCGCGAGGCCTGTGTGCCACGCATCTGGTTTACCTGAATGTCATGCCGGGCGGGACAGGCGACCCCTGGCCACCCTGACCAACATCGAGGATGAAAGGATGGAGCTGACACCGCGTGACAAGGACAAGCTCTTGCTGTTTACCGCTGGCCTGGTGGCCGAGCGGCGACGCGCCAAGGGGCTCAAGCTGAACTATCCCGAGGCGGTGGCCTTGATCAGCTGCGAGATCATGGAGGGTGCCCGGGAAGGCCTGAGTGTGGCCGAGATGATGAGCCGAGGGCGCCAGATACTGGGGCGTGACGAGGTGATGGAAGGGGTGGCGGAAATGGTCGACGAGGTGCAGGTCGAGGCCACCTTTCCCGACGGCACCAAGCTGGTAACGGTGCACAACCCGATCTCGTGACGCTGCCAGGCCCCGGCTTGATCCGGGGGCGACGCGACAGGCTCATACGCTGATACCAATAGGGAGGGCGCGGGATGATCCCCGGAGAATACCAACTGAAGGACGGTGACATCGCCCTGTGCGAGGGTCGCGACAGGGTCACGCTGGAGGTGGCCAATCGCGGAGATCGACCGATTCAGGTCGGATCCCACTATCACTTCGCCGAGACCAACCCGGCACTGGCGTTCGATCGCGACAGGGCGCGGGGCTTTCGTCTGGACGTGGCCGCCGGCAGCGCGGTGCGCTTCGAGCCGGGGCAGAGCCGTGAGGTCACCCTGGTGAGCTTCGCCGGACGTCGTCATATCTACGGCTTTCGCGGTGAAGTCATGGGCGCGCTGGACGATGCCGGTGCACCCAGCGGCGACAGCGGCCAGGAGGACGCCCGATGAAGATCAGTCGTCAGGCTTATGCCGACATCTATGGCCCCACCGTCGGAGACCGGGTGCGCCTGGGAGACACCGAGCTGTGGATCGAGGTAGAGAAGGACGCCACCCACTACGGCGACGAGGTCAAGTTTGGTGGTGGCAAGGTCATTCGTGACGGTATGGGGCAGAGCCAGCGTCTCGACCAGACGGTGATGGACACCGTCATCACCAATGCCCTGATCCTTGACTGGTGGGGCATCGTCAAGGCCGACGTGGGCCTTCAGGCGGGTCGCATCGCCGCCATCGGCAAGGCCGGCAATCCAGACACCCAGCCGGACGTCACCATCGTGATCGGACCCGGCACCGAGGTCATCGCCGGCGAGGGCAAGATCCTCACCGCCGGCGCCATCGACGCCCACGTGCACTTCATCTGTCCGCAGCTGGTGGACGAGGCCCTGGCCAGCGGCATCACCACCATGCTGGGGGGCGGTACCGGGCCTGCCACCGGATCGAACGCCACCACCTGCACGCCGGGGGCCTGGCACATCCATCAGATGCTCAAGGCCTGCGACAGCCTGCCGATGAACATCGGTCTGCTCGGCAAGGGCAACGCCAGCCTGCCTGAGGCGCTGGAGGCCCAGATCGAAGCGGGCGCCATGGGGCTCAAGCTGCACGAGGACTGGGGTACCACCCCGGCCTCCATCGATACCTGCCTGAGCGTGGCCGAGCGCTACGACGTTCAGATCGCGATCCACACCGACACCCTCAACGAGTCCGGTTTCGTCGAGGACACCCTGGCGGCGTTCAAGCAGCGTGGCATCCATACCTACCATACCGAAGGCGCCGGGGGCGGCCACGCACCGGACATCATCACCGCCTGCTCGAAGGACTATGTGCTGCCGTCGTCGACCAACCCGACCCGGCCCTACACGGTGAACACCGTCGACGAGCACCTGGACATGCTGATGGTGTGTCATCACCTCGACCCCAATATTCCCGAGGACGTGGCTTTCGCCGATTCGCGCATTCGCCGCGAGACCATCGCCGCCGAGGACATCCTGCATGACCTCGGCGTCATCTCGATGATCGCCTCGGATTCCCAGGCCATGGGACGCGTCGGTGAGGTGGTGTGCAGGACCTGGCAGACCGCTCACAAGATGAAGGTGCAGCGTGGTTTACTGCCGGAAGATCAAGAACGTGGCGCCGACAACCTGCGTGCCCGCCGCTATGTGGCCAAGTACACCATCAACCCCGCCATCACCCACGGCCTGGCCGATGAGATCGGTTCAGTCGAGGTGGGCAAGCTTGCCGATCTGGTGCTGTGGGATCCGGCCTTCTTCGGCGTCAAGCCGGCGCTGGTGCTCAAGGGGGGAATGATCGCCATGGCCCCCATGGGCGACCCCAATGCCTCTATCCCGACACCCCAGCCGGTGCACTACCGTCCGATGTTCGGGGCGCTGGGCCAGGCCGCCGCGGCGACCCGGGTGAGCTTTGTCTCTCAGGCCGCGCTGGATGCGGGGCTCAAGGATCGGCTGGGGCTTCAAAGCCGCCTGGTGGCTTGCCGGGATGTGCGTGCGGTGCGCAAGGGCGACATGAAGCTCAATGACCGTTGCCCGGATCTCAAGGTCGACGCCCAGACCTACGAGGTCACCTGCGATGGCGAGCTTCTGACCTGTGAACCGCTGGACGTGCTGCCGTTGGCCCAGCGCTATCACCTTTTTTGAGTCAGCGATGATGACGGTTTTCGACAGTGCCGCTGACAGTACCAAGGAGTCATCCATGAGTTCGCTATTGTCGCTGACCCGCCGGCTCGGGCCGTTGCCCGTCGGCGATGGGCAAGACGGCGTCCAGGACACCCTGACCCTGAGCTACGACGATCGCATCAAGGGGCGCCTGCGGGTGACCCTGGACAGCGGGCGTGCGGCGGGTCTGTTTCTCGAACGCGGTCCGGTGCTGCGCCACGGCGACGGTCTTCAGGCCGAGGACGGCAGCCGCGTCCGGGTCATCGCTGCGCCGGAACCGGTGGTGACCGCCTGGGTAGCGCCGGGGCCGGACGCCGGCCTTGCGTTGGCTCGGTTGTGCTACCACCTGGGCAACCGCCACGTGACCCTCGGTATCGGCGAGGGCGAGTACCAGGGTGACGCCTGCTGCTACGTGCGCTTTGCGCCGGACCATGTGCTGGAAGAGCTGGCCGAGCGGCTTGGTGCGCGGCTCGAGCACCACCAGGCGCCGTTTGATCCCGAGCCGGGCGCCTACACCATGGGTGGGCATTCGCATGGTCATTCGCACAGCGATTCTCATGACCATGACCATGACCATGGGCACGGGCATTCGCACGGGCATGGCCATTCACACGGCTCGCCACATGGCTCTTCACATGGCTCCTCACATGGCTCCTCACACAGCCACGCTCAGGGGATCACCTGATGGCCGGGATCGAGTCTGCGTCACAGGCGCACGATGATCTGGCCCTGCTGGGGCTGCTGCAGCTGGTCAGCCCGGCGTTGCCGATCGGCGCCTTCGCCTGGTCCCAGGGGCTCGAGAGCGCCTTCGAACTGGGCTGGGTTCACGATGAAAAGAGTCTTGGCGACTGGCTCGAGGGCGTGCTGGAGGATGGCCTGGCGGTGGCGGAACTGCCTGCCCTGGCGCGACTCGTCGAGGCCTGGCAGCAGGGCGACGAGGATAGGGTGGCGCATTGGGACTGCTGGCTGGGGGCGGTACGCGAGACCCGAGAGCTGCGCGAGGAGGATCGCCAGCTGGGCGCGTCGCTGGTGCGCCTGATGCGCAGCCTGGGGCTGGCGCCCGAAGCCGGGTTGCCTGACGAGCCTGGCTATGTGACCGCCTTCAGCGCCCTGGCGGTAGCCCGCGGGT
>NZ_JAMXRY010000088.1:0-8546 GCF_024124525.1 Halomonas sp. OfavH-34-E
GGATCGAGCCGCCGGTATCGGTACCCAGCGCCGCCGGCACCAGGCCGGCGGCGACAGCGGCGGCGCTGCCGCCGGAGGAGCCGCCGGGGACGGCGTCAAGATCCCACGGGTTCTTGACCGGGCCATAGAAGCTCGACTCGTTGGAGGAGCCCATGGCGAATTCGTCCATGTTGGTCTTGCCCAGGCTGACCGTGCCGGCGGCCTTGAGCTTTTCCACCACGGTGGCGTCGTAGGGGGCGACGAAGTTGTCGAGCATCTTCGAGCCGCAGCTGGTCTTGACCCCCTGGGTGCAGAAGATGTCCTTGAGTGCCAGCGGCACGCCGGTCAGGCGGCCGGCTTCGCCGCGGGCGCGGGCCTGGTCGGCGGCTTCGGCGGCCTCGAGAGCCTGGTCGGCGGTGACGCTGACGAAGCTGTTGAGTGTGCCGTCGAGGCGGTCGATGCGTCCGAGCAGATCCTGGGTCAGCTCGCGACTGGAGATCTCGCCGGCGTCGAGCGCCTGGCTGATCTCGGTCAGTGTCCTGTCATGCATGGGCCTGGCTCCCTGTATGCGTGAATCCAATGTCGAGAAGGGTGGGGCGCGGGGTCACTCGACGACCCGCGGCACCAGGTACAGGCCATTCTCGACCTGGGGAGCGCAGCGCTGGAAGTGCTCGCGCTGGTCGTTCTCGGTGACCTCGTCGGCGCGCAGGCGCTGGGTGGCATCGAGGGGGTGAGCCAGCGGGGCGACGCCTTCGGTGTCGAGCGCCTGGAGCTGATCGACCATCTCCAGGATCCGGCCGAGATCGTCGTGATAGTGGGCTGCGTCATTCTCAGAAAGGTCGATCCGGGCCAGGTGAGCGGCACGGAGGACCTCGGCGTGTTCAAGCGCCATGATCAATTCCTCGACGGAAGGGGTCCATGAAATGACCGCAGAAGGTACCACATTCGCGCGTCGTCGGGCAGGTCTTGCCGGTCAAGGGAGACGCGCATCACGCTTGCCGCTAGGGGGGGTCAGTGATACCGTTTGCGTCCGCACAGGGTTTCCGGTCTGCACTAGGTATCTTTATCCATGTTCAAACGTTTACGAGGTGTGTTTTCCAGCGATCTGTCGATCGACCTGGGGACGGCCAATACGCTCATCTATGTGCGTCATCGCGGGATCGTCCTGGATGAACCCTCCGTGGTCGCGATTCGGCAGTCCGGCAACATGCGCAGCGTTGCTGCGGTCGGCGCCGATGCCAAGCGCATGCTGGGCCGCACCCCCGGAAACATCACCGCCATTCGTCCGATGAAGGACGGCGTCATCGCCGACTTCACCGTGACCGAGCAGATGCTCCAGTACTTTATCCGCAAGGTGCATCAGAGCACCTTCCTGACGCCGAGCCCCCGGGTCCTGGTGTGCGTTCCCTGCATGTCCACGCAGGTCGAGCGTCGCGCCATCAAGGAGTCCGCCGAGGGCGCCGGTGCCCGTGAAGTCTTCCTGATCGAGGAACCCATGGCCGCGGCCATCGGGGCCGGGCTGCCGGTGGAAGAGGCGCAGGGTTCGATGGTTGTCGACATCGGTGGTGGTACCTCCGAGATCGCTATCATCTCGCTCAATGGCGTGGTCTATTCCGAGTCCATCCGCATCGGCGGCGATCGTTTCGACGAGGCCATCAGTTCCTATGTACGGCGCCACTATGGCAGCCTGATCGGCGAAGCCACCGCCGAGCGCATCAAGGAAGAGATCGGCTGTGCCTATCCGGGCGGCGAGCTGCGCGAAATCGACGTGCGCGGTCGCAACCTGGCCGAAGGCATTCCGCGCAGCTTCACCCTCAATTCCCACGAGATCCTCGACGCCCTGCAGGAGCCGCTGGGCTCCATCGTGTCGGCGGTCAAGAGCGCCCTGGAACAGTCACCGCCCGAGCTTGCATCAGACATCGCCGAGCGCGGCCTGGTGCTGACCGGTGGTGGCGCGCTGCTGCGTGATCTGGACAAGCTGATCGCCGAAGAGACCGGCCTGCCGGTGGTGGTCGCCGATGACCCGCTCACTTGCGTGGCACGTGGTGGCGGCAAGGCGCTGGAGATGATCGATCAGCACACCTTCGAGCTGCTCTCCAGCGACTGACGACGTCTGGCCCAGGACCTCCAGGGAGTCGGCCTATCAAACCGCTGTTCTCGCATGGCTCCGTGCCCGGGTACCGCATGCTGTTGTGTGCGGTGCTCGCGGGCGGGCTGATGTTTGTCGATACCCACTTCACCCGAATGGAATCGGTGCGTGCCCAGTTGTCGACGCTTGTGGCGCCGATCCAGTGGGCCGTCAGTCTGCCCAGTGACGTGCTCAACTGGGGCGCCCTGGCGCTGTCCGAGCAACGCTCGCTGGTGGAAGAGAACGCGCGACTGCGCGAGCAGCTGCTGACCCTGTCCCATCGGGTACAGCGCATGGCCAGCCTGACCGCCGAGAACGTGCGCCTGCGCGAGCTGCTCGACGCCGCCCGGGATCACGAGGTGCCTTACCTCACCGCCGAACTGCTGTCGCTGGATCCCGACCCCTTCACCCACCAGATGGTGATCGATCGTGGCCGCCGCGATGGCGTCTATGTCGGTCAGCCGGTGATGGACTCCTCCGGTATCGCCGGTCAGGTCAGCGAGCTTTCCGCCTACTCGAGCCGCGTGCTGATGCTTACCGATGCCAGTCACGCCTTGCCGATCCAGGTCAATCGCAACGGGCTTCGCTTCATCATCCAGGGTACCGGCAGCTACGACGCGCTGAAGGTGCTGCACGTGCCGGATACCGCCGACATTCGCGTCGGTGACCTGCTGATGAGCTCCGGCCTGGCCGGACGCTTTCCTGCGGGTTATCCGGTGGCCAGGGTCAGCGACGTCAGTCACGATCCTGGCGAGCCCTTCGCCACGGTCAGCGCCGCTCCCGTCGCCCAGTTGCAGCGCTCGCGTCACTTCCTTCTGCTGTTTCCGCCGGAGCCTGCGCTCGACGTCTCGCGAGGACGCTGGCACCCGGAACTGGACCCCGAGGCCGTCGAGGCAGCCCGCCGCCTGGGTGAGCTGTTGACGCCCCCCGAGCAAGACGAGGAGGACGACTGATGGCCGCTACCCCTCGCGTCAGCCTGGTGTGGGTATGGTTGACCCTGTCTCTGGCGCTGTGTCTGCAGGTCATGCCCATGGCCGACGGCTGGCAGGTCTGGCGGCCCGACTGGCTGGGCCTGATGCTGTTGTACTGGTGCATGGCACAGCCCGACCGGGTGGGCGTCTTTCATGGTTTCGTGCTGGGCCTGCTGCTGGACCTCATCGAAGGGGCGCCGCTCGGGCAGAGCGCGCTGACGCTGTCGTTGCTGGCCTTCCTCTCGGCGCTGGTATATCCCCGCTTCAGGACCTACTCGCTGCTCCAGCAGGCGGTGCTGATCTTCGTCTTGCTGGGACTGGTGCAGTTGGTGGAACAGTGGCTGCGTACCCTGTTCGGCCCGTTTTCCATGCACCTGTCGTTTCTGATGCCATCGTTGATCGGGGCGGCGCTGTGGCCCTGGCTGGCGACCCTGTTCAAGGCCATCGGCCGGCGTTCCGCCAAGACCTGAATCCCTCATGACCTGAGCCCCCACGAAAGCGTTGGAGACGCAAGCGATGAGTGAGCCCCTCGATGCTGATGTGAATTCCCCGGTGCTGCGCCTGGCCTCTGCCTCGCCCCGGCGGCGTGAGCTGCTGGCGAGCATCGGTGTGGCGGTGGAGATCGCGCCGGTGGATATCGACGAGACGCCGCATCCTGGTGAAGCGGCCCGGGATTACGTCGCCCGCCTGGCCCGGGCCAAGGCCGTGGCTGGGGCTGGGGCTGGGGCAGAAGCCGAGACCGAGGCCTGGCGTGAGACGGGCCTCGACTTGCCGGTGCTGGGCTCCGACACGTCGGTGGTGCGCGACGGCGAGATTCTCGGCAAGCCTGTCGACGCCGAGGACGCCTTTGTCATGCTGCGCTCGCTGTCCGGGCGCTGGCATCAGGTGATGACCTCGGTGGCGGTCAGCGGACCCGCCGGGGTGCTCGAGGCAACGGTCGTTAGCGATGTGCTGATGCGTGAGCTCCAGGACGACGAGATTCGCGCCTACTGGCGCACCGGTGAGCCTGCCGACAAGGCAGGCGGTTACGCCATCCAGGGGCTCGCCTCGATCTTCGTCGAGCGCGTCGAAGGCAGCTATTCCGCGGTGGTAGGGCTGCCGCTCTACGAGACGGCGAGCCTGCTGCGCCGACAGCGCGTGCCTGTGTGGAACGGCGCTTTATTGTGACGGTGTCGTGAGGGTGGCGTGAGGGTGTAGTGGCGCCGCCGCTCGACGAGACGGCAAGCCGCCCGCTGGGCCACCGGCAGGCGTGTGCTGCTTCAGTCGAGCCGGACGGGAGGTCCGGCGCCAGCGCCATCGCAACCGCCAGCGGCTATGTCATAATGGCGCCAGACATCAAAGGACAAGGACTGCCGAATGAGTGGTGAAGTACTCATCAACCTGACGCCCATGGAAACCCGCGTGGCCGTGGTGGAGAACGGCGTGCTGCAGGAGGCCTTCATCGAGAGGGCCAGGCGTCGTGGCATCGTCGGCAATATCTACCAGGGCAAGGTGGTGAGGGTACTGCCCGGCATGCAGGCGGCCTTTGTCGATATTGGCCTGTCTCGTGCAGCCTTCATTCACGCCCACGATGTCGGTGAGCACAGCGCCAACGGTGATGACCAGCCGTCCATCTCGCAGCTCTTGCATGAAGGCCAGTCGCTGGTGGTTCAGGTCACCAAGGACCCCATCGGCTCCAAGGGCGCTCGCCTGACCACCCACTTGTCGGTACCGTCGCGCTACCTGGTGTACATGCCGGACTCGCCTCATAACGGCGTGTCCCAACGCATCGAGGACGAGACCGAGCGCGAGCGCCTGCGCGGTCTGGTCGAGGAAGCCGCGGCCGAGCAGCAGATCGAGGTCTCCGGTGGCTTTATCGTGCGCACCGCCGCCGAGGGCGTGACGCTCGAGGAGATGGTCGCCGACATGCACTTCCTGCTGCGGCTGTGGCGCAAGGTCAGCGAACGTCGGCTGACCGCGCCGGCACCCAGCGTCATCTACGACGATCTGCCCTTGTTCATGCGCACCCTGCGCGACGTCATGCGCGACGATATCGAGAAGGTGCGCATCGACTCCCGCGAAAACCACGTCAAGCTGGTCGAGTTCGCCGAGGAGTTCATGCCCTCGGCGGTGGGACGCATCGAACATTACGCCGGCGAGCGACCGATCTTCGATCTGTACAGCGTCGAGGACGAGATCCAGAAGGCGCTGGCGCGCAAGGTCCAGCTCAAGTCCGGCGGCTATCTGGTGATCGACCCCACCGAGGCGATGACCACCATCGACGTCAACACCGGCGCCTACGTGGGTCACCGCAACCTCGAAGAAACCATCTTCAAGACCAACCTCGAAGCGGCCACCGCCATCGCCCGTCAACTGCGTCTGCGCAATCTCGGCGGCATCATCATCATCGACTTCATCGATATGGTGGACACCGAGCACCAGCGCCAGGTGCTGAGGATGCTCGAGAAGTCGCTGGAACGGGATCACGCCAAGACCAAATGCACCGGCGTCACTGAGCTCGGGCTGGTACAGCTGACCCGCAAGCGCACCCGTGAAAGCCTCGAGCAGACCCTGTGCGAGCCGTGTCCCTCCTGCCAGGGCAGGGGCACCCTCAAGACGCCGGAATCGGTGTGCTACGAGATCTTTCGCGAGATCCTGCGTGAAGAGCGCGCCTACAATGCCGAAACCTACGCGGTGCTGGCCTCCCAGGCGGTGGTGGACCGACTGCTCGACGAGGAGTCGGCCGCGGTCGCCGATCTCGAGGAATTTATCGGCAAGACCATTCGTTTTCAGGTCGAGACCCACTATTCCCAGGAGCAGTACGACATCGTGCTGATGTGATCCGATGAGGCCGATCCGCCTGCTGACTCGCTGGTTGTTGACGCTGGTGGCGGTAGTGCTGGCGATGGCCGCGCTGCTGTCGCTGGTGCTGCGCGTGTCGCTGGGCCAGGTCGATCGCCTCGAGGATCGACTGGTCGAGATGATAGCGTCGCGCTTCGAGGCGGAGACCCATCTGGTGAGTCTCGAAGGCAGTCTGCACGGCCTCGACCCCGGCTTGACCCTGGACGGGCTGCGACTCGAGGCCGAAGACGCCACGGGCAGCTATCCGTTGTTGCAGGTCGAGCGCGGTGAAGTGCGCCTGGACACCCTGGCGAGCCTTGACGAGGGGCTGCCGGTGGTCGACAAGGCCCACTTCCAGGGCGTCACCCTCCACCTTTATCAGGACCGCGAACGTCGTTGGCTGTGGCCACAGCCGGCGCGTATCCCCCCCGAACTGATGCCCGAAGGGCAGTTTGACCTCGAGCGTCTGGACTTCTGGGTCGGCGTCATGCTGCGCCAACGTGCCTGGGTCGATGACCTGCGCGTGGTGCTGCACGGGCGCCGCGAGGTGACCACCCTGCATGCGCCGCGGCTGTTGATGACCGGCGATGAGATGCGCACCCATATCGAGGGTGAGGTATTCATCGAGGATCGCGACGCCGAGGCGATTGAGATCGTCATGGCCTTGACGCCGGGCAGTCGCGAGGCAAGCAATTTCAGCGCCGCCCTGCAGGGCACCATGCAGCTCGACAGCCTGACCGGCTTGTCACGACTGATCGGCATCGAGGACGTGCTGCGTTTCGACGAGGCCAGCGGGGACGCCACCGTCTGGGCGCGCTGGGATAATGGCCGCCTGGCGGATGTGCGCCTCGATGTACTGGCACCGCGCCTGGCGCTCAATCAGCGCGACGCGATGGCGACAGCGGTCGCCCAGGAGATGGGCGAGGGCTCGCCTGGTGGCATCGTGCTCAACGGGGCCGAATTGCGCGGCCAGTGGCTGAGACGCGACGTCGATGACTGGGAGGCCTGGTTCGAGGGTGACGCCGAAGACGTCAGCTGGACCGGCGACGACGGCGAAACCGCGCCGGAAGGTGGCGCCTTGCCCCAGTACTGGCACGTGGAAAGCCGCGAAAACGGCTGGTGGGCCAACGCCAGCGGCTTCGAGCTGGGTGCACTGGCGCAGTGGCGTGAGCGTCTGCGCCTGCCTGAGGGCCTGGCCCGGGCGGTGGACGCCTTGAAGCCCCGCGGTCAGGTGACCGGGCTGGGCTTTGGCAGGCTCGATGACGAATGGCGTGCCCGGGTCAGCGCGCTGGGGGTCGAGGTCGACCCCTGGGAGAGTGCGCCCGGCGGCGGCCCGCTGGATGTCTGGGTGGAAGCCGACGGCACCCGTGGTCGAGTGGACTTCGTCGACGCTGGCCAGGCATCGATGCATTTCCCTGAGCTGTTTGCCGCCCCCATGCAGCTCGACTACGCCACCGGCGAGGTGATCTGGTCCTACGACGGGCCGCGCAGCTTCGTCAGTGGACGCGACCTCAAGGTCGGCTGGCGCGACGCCGAGGTGGAAGGGGGCTTTGGTCTGGCCATCGCCGCCGATCGTCGCGGGGGCTTCGGTCTTGAGCTGGACATGCGCGACGTCAACGCCCGGGATATCGCCTTGAGCGAGTGGTTGCCGATGCCGCTGTTGCGCAACGATGTGGACGCCGAACTCGCGGACTGGCTGGCCAGTGGTCTGGCGGGGCGGGTGCCCCAGGGGCAGCTGCGCCTGCACGTGCCGCTGCGTGAGCAGGACGACCTCGACAGCGAGAAGCTCGACAGCAGTCTGAGCCTGGATCTGGATATCGTCGAGGGGCGGGTGCCCTACGCCGAAGGCTGGCCGGCGCTTACCAACGTCAGCGGCCACCTGTCCGTCGAGGATGACAGTCTGGAGGCGCGCGTAGACCATGCCGAGAGCCAGGGCGTGAAGACCGAAGGCGCCAGCGTCAAACTGGCCGACGAGGTCCTCAGCGTCGAAGGGCCGCTGTCGGCGTCGCTGACGCAGTTGCTGGCATTTCTCGAAGAGATGCCGGTGGAGGGTGCCGAGGCCGCCAGTGACTGGCGCGGCGAGGGTAGTGTGACTGGCCAGTTGTCGCTGTCGTTGCCGATGGCCGATCCGGACGCCCTGGACCTGAAAGTCGAGGCCGACGCCCGTGCGGCGAGGGTCGTGCATCAGGGCACCGAGCTCGAGTTCGAGAACGTCAGCGGCCCCCTGACCTGGTCCCAGCAGGGCGAAGAAGGTGGATTGTCCGGTCGTCTTGAGGGCCAGGTGCTCGGTGGTAGCGTGGCGGCTGACCTTCAGGGCAGCAACGATAGCGTGGCGCTGTCCGGACGTGCCGATGCGCCGGCGCTGCTGGACTGGGCGGGGCTCGAGCCTGGGGTACTGCTGTCTGGCTCCTTCCCCTGGCAAGGCCGGCTTGAGCTCGATGCCCAGCGTCTGTCGCTGGAAAGCACCCTGGAGGGGCTGTCGATCGCACTGCCGGCACCGCTGGGCAAGCGTGCCTCCCAGACGGTACCGCTCAAGCTGGACCTGAGCCTTGGCGACTCTCCGGTGTTGAGCGGCCAGTACGGGCGCGATGTCGGCGCCCGTTGGCGCGCCGCCGGGCCCGGCGGCAGCCAGGGTCAGCTGTGGGTCG
>NZ_JAMXRY010000089.1:0-8405 GCF_024124525.1 Halomonas sp. OfavH-34-E
GGGGGGACCCGGGGGGGGGGGGGGGACGGTCACCGGGGAGGGCGGTCCGTCATTGCAGGAAGTCAGCCTCCGCATCCCCCTCGCACCTGGCTGAGGGCTCGACGGGCTGGATACGCAGAGCCTGGCCGTCTACCACGTGGTGGCCCTCCAGCTGGTCGGCCAGTTCCCTCAACGCCTGCATGCCGCTTGCTACTGCCTTGGTGAGTTCCTCGGCGTCCATCTCTTCGAGCGGCTGGCAGCCATCTCTTTCCATATTGTTTGAGTATGAGTGTCCGGCGTCGACAGCGTTCTCCAGAACCCAGCGGGCGGCATTGTAACGAGTAGCGGCAGGAGTTGTGGGGCCTAGCAGGTCGCGCATGGTGTCCACTACCAAATGGGCGAGATCCCCCTTGAGCGCAGCCTCACGCCTCTGATGCAAAGCTTCTACAACATGGGGAAGCCGCATAAGTCGATACGCTTCAACTTCGGGTGCCGAAAACCCCGCCAGTCGAGCTGCATGAGTACGTGCGACCCCTCGTGCTGTGTGAGCTACGAAATTGGCTTGCTTCTCAGTGAGTTTTCTCGCCATCAAGCCACCCCTATAGAGCTCTCTCGAGCGCTGCCCAAAGTATATGAAAATATGCAGATAAGTGCATGCATGCTGCCACAAAATAGATGAATCTGTGACCTTTCCCCCAGAAACCGGCCCACCGTCAATGTGATCTTTCCTTTACGTTTACCCTGATAGCCGGAGATCTCGCGATGAAGCGTAATCGACATGCCGAGGAGCAGGTCATCACCATCCTCAAGTCCCATGAGCGCGGCGCCTCGTTGGCCGAGCTAGCTCGGCAGAATGGCGTCATCGAGCAGACCATCTATCGCTGAAAGGCCAAGTACGGCGGTATGGAGGTATCGGAGGCCAAGCGTCTGCGGGAGCTGGAGACAGAGAATGCCCGCCTGAAAAAGCTGCTGGCGGAATGCGCTCTCGACAATGCCGCTCTTAAGGAGATCGTCTCGGGAAAGTAGTGACGCCCGAAGCGAAGCGGCGGGTGGTAACGCACCTGGTAACAGGCGGCTGGTTCAGCCAGCCACATGCCTGCCGATTGCTGGGCCTGCCACGCTCGGTGGCCCGCTACCAAGCGATGCCGCGCGACGATGAATCACTTCGGGCGCGACTGAACGCCTTGGCGACCTGCTATCCCCGCTACGGTTACCTGTTACTGCACGCTCTGTTGCGACAGGAGGGCCTGGTGATGAATCGCAAGCGAACTTACCGGCTGTACCGTGAGGCTGGGCTTCAGGTCCGCACCCGGCGGCGCAAGCGACTGGTGCGGCCAAGAGCGCCGATGCCGTGTCCAGACAGGCCCAACCAGCGCTGGTCGATGGCCTTCGTCTCGTACCAACTGGCCTCGGGACGCCGATTCCGCGTGCTGAACATCGTAGACGACTTCAGTAGAGAGTGTTGGCCAGCTGGTGGACACGTCCATTTTCGGGCGTCGCTTGGCCAGGTTCCTGGACAAGGTCGCGCAACAGCGCTCGCTGCCAGCCGCGATTGTCTGCGATAACGCCCCCGAGTTGGCCAGCAAGGCGATGTACTTCTGGGCGCGTGAGCGGAAGGTCACGCTGGCTTTCATTCAACCGGGAAAGCCGACACTGAATGCCTTTATCGAGAGCTTAAATGGAAAATTTCGGGATGGCTGTCTCAATCAGCACCGGTTTTTGAGCCTCCCCGATGCCCGGTATGAAATCGACAAATGGAGAGCCCGCTACAACTATGCCAGGCCGCGCAGCCCGCTGGGTTATATACCGCCCGTCGCCTATGTCCAGAGGTGTGCATGAAGGGGCGGTTTCTCACATTGTGGGCGGACCTAGATCTGGGGGAGGTTACCACCAACCCGGTCGAGTCGAACTTCGCCACGGTCCGCCGGAGGAGGAAACGTAACCGGAACTTCGGCTCACGGGACACGACCCGGGCGATGGTCTTCAAGCTGTTCCAGTCAGCCTAGAAACGTTGGAGTCGGATCAAGCGCTTCCAGAAGTGGGAGCTGGTCGTCAGCAACGTCAAGTTCCAGGCCGGGAAGCAGGTAGCCGATAAATCAGACAGGAATGGGGCCTGACCGCCAGCCACCAGATTTGACGTTAAATCGAACTCATCTCACTCAAGCTGTAGTTGAGCAGGTGCTGCAGTAAGCGCACTACTGACGCCTTGAAGGCGGGCACTGTCATTCTAGAGCAAGAACCCCCGCGTGAACTCGTTAGAACCGAGAGGCGGGGGCATGTCGAGGGGGGATATAGGCCCACAGCGAACCGAAATCTAGGCCTGCATCCTGAGCATATTGGTCGGTAACGCCGGCCTGTCGTTCCGTCTGATTCGTGTCAGCACATAGACTAGGCGGCGTTCAGGGCTGCCATTGATGCGAAAAACTTCTCCTTCAAGGACGGCACCTCGACCCAGCATACGTTGCAGCATGTCGAGATGCCCCCTCGGAGCATAGCCCAACTTTTTGCCGGCACTTTCCATGCGAATCGCTCGATCATCGAACGCGTTGTCAGGCTCGGCTATAAAGCGGACATTGTCTCCCTCCTGCAGCTGTTCTGCCTCCAACTCGGACTCATGGCGGAAACCAGCCACTTCAATCAGAACCTCGAAGGCATCGGGCGGGTCATCGAAGGGGTGGACCAGCTCGAACCCATCATTGGGCAATTTCGCACCGCTATACCCCAGCAAGGTGAAATCGCTGATCTCAGCATCTGCCGGGATAGCCCGAAGCTCCAGATAGCGGATGAAGTCCCGCCTGCTTCGCGGCGGCAGACGGCGCTTGAAGGCCTCCATCACCTGGTGGCTGTGCTCCGCCTGCTTCAGTGGGAATGCTGGATAGCCTTCAAAATCCATTCCCCTAGCCTCTGCCATCTCGGAGTCCTGAGCATACTGAAGTACCACTTTACCGTTCCGCATCACCAGTTGGCCCACACGATATCGGGAGCGGTTTTTGCTCTCGCGCGCCTGCCAGTAGAGCAGCAGCCGCTGTGGTTCCACCAGATGTTCGATGAAGCGGGTCATTTCAGGTCTCCAGAGCGTGTAGCAGGCGCTCTCTCCTTTTCAGGGTCAAAAAAGCAACAAATTCAGAGCGTTGATGGGTAAAGGGGTGTGGAAGGTCAAATTGGGTAAGGCTATTCAACATGGCCTTCAGGTCATCCTCGCTCCATCCGTGCAGCCGTTCTATCAGTATCGGCCGGATATCGGGAAAATGCCGGCAATACTCGGCAACACCTGCGATCAGTGGCAGACGTTGACGGTCATCCCTGGCCCAGCGCATCTGGTGCTCGCCTCTTCGCAAGTAGGCATTGAACTCGCTCGAGTCGCGCATCATGCGCTGCATCTTCTGGGGCTGCAACTCGTGACCCAGGCTTGTGCCATTGTCGAAATATGGCGTGAAACGGGCACTCGGCCCATTTTCGCTCCAGATCAGCCCCCAGTTCTCCTGATGCCGATCGGTGTTGCCGACCAGAGCATCGAAGCATAAACACAGCCCCCAGTAGGTCTGCCAGTCATGAGTGAGCATGCCTGTGCGTGCCAGGGCCCTGCTGAGGGTGAGGATGGTGGACAGGTTGTGCTCACGCCCCTTTTCTCGGTCGTAACCGTGGATCTGGCGTTGCATGTAGTCGCCGCCAGGTACGTGGCGCTCCTCTCCACTGCCCGGATAGCCCATGAACCATTCGTTCACGGTGCCGGGCTCATCGCGAGTCGAATCGATGGCAACGAACACCGGCGGCAGCGTTAGCCCCATCAAGCGACCGATGCGAAAAGCGATCAGCTCGGCCCAATACTGGTCGGGATGACGGGGCTTGCCAGGATCCTTGGCACTCTTGATGGCTTCCTTGAACAGATAGTTGTGCTTGGGAATGCAGAAGTCAAAGGGGGCTGGATCCGGACAACGAAGCAGCGACTTATCACGAGCCCCAACCGGGAAGACCTCATAATCCTGATGAATATCCCAGCCAGCAATATCTATAACCTGATCTGGCTTCTGATCTATTCCCTCACGATCGATCATGGCATGCCCTGACAGCCCCAGAAATCACAAACCCCCTCAGCAGCTCCACCGTGAAGCGGATCCACTAATCGGGGTCGTGTTGCGCACAACTATAGCACTAACACTGCCCGTCGCTGCCATCATCCCTCCGTACCCAGTCGCTATGCTGGCTGCTACGTATTTGCTACCAAAAATCTCGATAACGAAAAACGGCCACCGCTCGTGTGAGCTAAGTGGCCGTCTTTACTAAATTCTTGGTCGGAGTAGCAGGATTCGAACCTACGACCTCTGCCTCCCGAAGGCAGCGCTCTACCAAGCTGAGCTATACTCCGACGTTTGAGGTGTGTCCCTCAACGGATGCGTAGTATACGGATCCTTGTGGATGATGCAACCCTCGCGAGCCCGAGTCAGCCACTTTTTTCCAGATTCCCCGTCACTTGAGGGTACTTGCCCGGTGATTTTCAGGTCTTGCGTTCCACCGCCAGGCGGGCCAGTTCGGCCATGCTGTCGCGGTAGGGCGAGGGCGGCAGATGGTCGAGTTCGGCCAGGGCCTTGGCGGCCATCTCTTCGGCCTTCTGGCGGGTGTAGTCCAGTGCGCCGGTGGACTTGACGATGGCCAGCACCTCGTCGAGGTGGTCGAGTCCGCCCTTACGGATGGCGCGACGCACCAGGCGGGTCTGGTCGGGGGTGCCGGCGGCCATGGCCTGGATCAGCGGCAGGGTGGGCTTGCCTTCGGCCAGGTCGTCGCCGACGTTCTTGCCCATGGCCTTGGCGTCGCCCTCGTAGTCGAGCAGGTCATCGACCAGCTGGAACGCCAGACCCAGGTAGCGTCCGTACAGCGCCAGCGCCTGTTCCTGGCGTTCGTCGGCGCCGGCCAGGATGGCGCCGCTGTGGGAGGCGGCCTCGAACAGCATCGCGGTCTTGCCGAGGATGGTGTCGAAGTAGGCGGCCTCGTCGGTGTCGGGATTGCCCACATTGGTCAGCTGCTGAACCTCGCCCTCGGCGATGGTGCAGGTGGCGGCGGACAGCACCTCCATGATGCGCATGGAGCCGACCTCGACCATCATCTGAAACGAGCGCGAATACAGAAAGTCGCCGACCAGCACCGAGGGCGCGTTGCCCCAGGCATCATTGGCGGTGGCCTTGCCGCGACGCATGTGCGACTCGTCGACCACGTCGTCATGCAACAGCGTCGAGGTGTGCATAAACTCGATCAGCGTCGCCAGGGTGATGTGACGATCGCCCTGATACTCCAGCGCGCGTGCCGCCAGCAGCACCAGCAGGGGGCGCAGACGCTTGCCGCCGCTTTCGATGATGTACTGGCCGATGGTCTCTACCAGCGGGATGCGCGAGGCGAGCTGGTCGAGGATGGTCTGGTTGACGGCGGCGAAGTCGTCGGCGACCACCGCGTGAATCGGCGAAGGAGCTGCTGATGGTGACGGGGTGGCGTTGACTGACATGAAGGCGGCTTCGACTGGAGGTGAGGGAGGCCGTGGGCCTTGGGTTGCCGGTCATGCTATGGGCCGCCCATGGGGGCGTCAAGACGATTAGCGCCCGGCGGCGGCCTCGCGCGGGGTTTTTTCCGGTCTCGCCACTTGACGCTGGTTGTCGGGTTGTGCCCACGCGAGGGTATCGCTATAATACGCGGCCCACTCATCCATGCTCCCTGTCAGATGGCTGCCAAAAGGGGCGCCACTCGAAGCAGGTCGATCAAGAGCCAACCCCGATGAGTTTCTGGAGAAACAGCATGTACGCAGTGATCAAGAGCGGTGGCAAGCAGTACCGCGTTCAGGAAGGCCAGACTCTCAAGCTCGAGAAACTGGAAATCCCCACCGGCGATACCGTCGAGTTCGACGAGGTTCTGCTGGTCGGCAACGATGACGACGTCACCGTTGGTGCCCCGCTGGTCGAGGGTGCCAAGGTCAGCGCCGAAATCGTCGCCCACGGCCGTGGCGAGAAGGTGACTATCATCAAGTTCCGTCGCCGCAAGCACAGCATGAAGCGTCAGGGCCACCGTCAGTGGTTCACCGAAGTTAAAATCACCGGAATTTCTGCCTAAATACGCCTCGCCCTCGGGCGAATGCGTAGCGGACTATTCCCTCAACGAGCGAGGACTTTGCAATGGCTCATAAGAAGGCAGCCGGCTCCACACGTAACGGTCGCGACAGTGAAAGCAAACGCCTTGGCGTCAAGCTGTTCGGCGGCCAGGCCGTGACCCCGGGTAACATCATCGTGCGTCAGCGTGGCACCCGTTTCCACGCCGGCACCGGTGTTGGCATCGGCAAGGACCACACCCTGTTCGCTCTGGACGAAGGCGTGGTCAAGTTCGAGACCAAGGGTCCGAAGAACCGTAAGTTCGTCAGCGTCGTCTCTGCCTGAGACCGCCCGAACGCCATGGGCCGCCGGCGAGCGTGACTCGCTTGCCGACAAGCCCCGGAAGGCCCCGCCAAGCGCGGGGCCTTCTTGTATCATGGTGGAAAGCATCCGCCAGGAGAGTGATAGATGCAGTTCGTCGACGAAGCCTCGATCATCGTGGAGGCAGGCAACGGAGGTAACGGTTGCCTGAGCTTCCGGCGCGAGAAGTACGTGCCCAAGGGCGGCCCGGATGGCGGCGATGGCGGCCATGGTGGCAGCGTCTACCTGATCGGTGACGATGCCCTCAATACGCTGATCGATTTCAAGTATCAGCGCTTCTACAAGGCGCAGAACGGCCAGCCCGGCCAGGGTCGCCAGATGAGCGGCCGCGCTGGCGAGGATCTCCACGTCAAGGTGCCCGTGGGTACCACGGTGATCGACGAGGATACCCTCGAGGTGATCGCCGACGTGACCGAGATCGGCCAGGTGGTGCAGGTGGCCCAGGGCGGTCGCCGTGGGCTCGGCAACATTCACTTCAAGTCCTCCACCAATCGGGCACCACGGCGTACCACGCCGGGCACCGAAGGTGAGCGGCGCAACCTGCGCCTGGAGATGAAGGTGATGGCCGATGTCGGTCTGCTGGGGCTGCCCAACGCCGGCAAGTCGACGCTGATCCGCTCGGTGTCGGCGGCCAAGCCCAAGGTGGCCAACTACCCCTTCACCACCCTGGTGCCGAACCTGGGAGTGGTGAAGCTCGGCATGCACGAGCACTTCGTCATGGCCGACGTGCCGGGGCTGATCGAGGGTGCCTCCGACGGTGCCGGCCTGGGGCTGCGCTTTCTCAAGCACCTGACGCGCACCCGCCTGCTGTTCCACGTGGTGGATGTGGCGCCGTTCGATGAGTCCGATCCGGTGGAAGCCGCCGAGGCGATCATCCATGAGCTGGGCGAGTTCTCGCCGACCCTGGCCGAGCGCCCGCGCTGGCTGGTGCTCAACAAGCTCGACCTGCTGCCCGAGGACGAGCGCGAGGCTACCGCCGACGAGATCGTGCGTCGACTCGGCTGGGAAGGCCCGGTCTTTCGTATCTCGGCGATCTCCAACGTCGGCACCGAGGCACTGGTGCAGGCGGCCCACCGCTGGCTGACCGAGCAGCGCACCCTCGAGAACGAGGATGAAGAGGCCATGGAGCGCGAGCAGGAGATGCGCCGGCGCATGGAAGATGAGGCGGTGGCCAGGACAGAGGCGCGCCTGGGTCGTCGTCGCAAGCGTGACGAAGACGACGATGACGATCTCGATGACGACGACTACGACGTCGAGGTCGAATACGTTCAATAGCGGTCGTCAGGGGAGTCGACAGCCTCCCCGTTCGGCCAGAGCAGCGGGGCGAGAAAAGGATGCACAGCGGAGAGCGGGTCCCGGGGCGTGACGCCCTGTCCAGCGCGCGACGGGTGGTGGTGAAGATTGGCAGCGCCCTGTTGACCAACGACGGGCGTGGCCTCGATGACCCCGCCATCGGTGGCTGGGTGGATCAGATCGCCGCCCTGGCGAGTCGCGGCATCGAGGTGGTGCTGGTGTCTTCCGGGGCCGTGGCGGCAGGCATGGTGCGTCTCGGCTGGCGGGCTCGCCCGTCATCGGTGCGAGAGCTCCAGGCCGCTGCGGCGGTGGGGCAGAACGTGCTGACCGAAACCTATGAGAATCACTTCGGTCGTCACGGTCTGGTGACCGCGCAGATTCTGCTGACCCACGACGACCTGTCCAATCGCAAGCGTTACCTCAACGCGCGCTCGGCGCTGAGCACGCTGGTGGACCTCAAGGTGGTGCCGGTGATCAACGAAAACGACACCGTGGTCACCGACGAGATCCGCTTTGGCGACAACGATACCCTTGGCGCCCTGGTGGCCAACCTGCTCGAGGCCGATGCGCTGGTCATCCTGACCGATCAGGAGGGCTTGTTCGACGCCGACCCGCGCCACGACCCCAGTGCCCGGCTGATCGAGGAGGGGCGCGCCGACGATGCGCGTCTGGCGGCGGTGGCCG